>NZ_JBBCIR010000010.1:0-237719 GCF_037189885.1 Paludisphaera sp. | reverse complement strand
GCGGCAGCGCTCGACCATCGGCCCCCAGACGGCCCAGATCTCGTCGGTGATCGCGTATCGCATGGCGGACGGCCCCCTCCTGGTCGTCGATCCGCCTTAACGTCTTACCGCGCCAGCCTCCGCATCGTCAACACGGCCTAGCGTCGGCGGCAGGCGCGGCTGCATGCATCAGCGGAAAGTCAGGTTCCGCCGAATCCGCTGGATGACGTCGCCCATCTCGTACACCCGCTGGATGTTCGGGCCGGTGCGACCCTGGGCCACGCGGTCGGTCCGGGCCGCGAGCGGCCCGTACATCGCCTCGACGGTTTCCAGCTCCGCCGAGAGTCGTCTCGGGCCGGCCCCGCCCGCGGCGAGTTCGCGGAACCGGGCTGCGGCGGCGTTCAGGGCCTGGGCCTCGGCCAGGAATTGGGGGCCCTCCGGGACCGCGCCGGCCGTGGAGGCGAAGTCTCGCACGTAGGAGTCGGTCCGACCGAGCAGGCTGTCGGACATCTCGATGACCCGCCGCTGGGCGTC
Organism: Paludisphaera sp.; assembly: GCF_037189885.1. Taxonomy (NCBI): domain Bacteria; kingdom Pseudomonadati; phylum Planctomycetota; class Planctomycetia; order Isosphaerales; family Isosphaeraceae; genus Paludisphaera; species Paludisphaera sp. The sequence goes on along the minus strand of NZ_JBBCIR010000010.1, from coordinate 237,206 downwards.
CGGGCCCGGCTCGAACCGGGGCCGGAGCACCTCGTAGGTCGTCACGGTCGGCCCATGGCCATACACGTCGAGATCCGGGACGGGCAGGCCCGACCTGCCGAGCCCGGGGAGATCGAACGTGGTTCGCGGGGGCCCGTAACCCAAGGGCGGCGTCAGGTACGGGCTCACCCTGGGCCTCGACCCGCGCGGGTATCCCTCGGGCCCAGGCCTGTTATAGGTTGCCGAGTAACCGCGTGGATCGCGGTCGTATGGGCCGGCGAATCCTCCTCCTCGACGGTCCCGATTATCGTAGCGCGCGGCGTCGCGGCGGCGCTCGTCCTGCCACCTCAACCGTTCCTCGTAGCGTTCGCGGTCCTCGCGTCGTCGCTCCTCGAAACGCCTGTAGTACTCGCGGCGGTCCTCGTCAAAGCCCTTGTAGTCGCCCCCGCGGCGGCCCCTGCCCCACTCGTCCCTATCATCGGCGACGAGCGAGCCGGCGCACGCCAGCAGGCCTGTCGTGGCAAGTATCAAGAGATGCGGTCGCATGGTGTCGCTCCTTCAGCATAAGCGGTCGCCCATGTCTTATCGCAACCCATGTGCCGCAAGGGCATGGAAAGCCCCGAGATAGATTGGGGAAACGTCTCCAGGCCGGACCATGCCCCCTCACGACGGCTCGCCAGCCGAGAAAATACCGAGAAACCTGAAATCCCGCCCCGGCCGCCGCGGAGTATCCGGGAGATGGTGGATCGTGCTCTTTGGCATCCCGAATTTGGTACCGGCCCCGACCCGGCAGGAATCCGCCGGCCGGGACGCGAGTCCCCCTTGCGCGCATCGCCGAAGCTCCCTGGGTGGGGCGTGGCGAGGAAGGCAGGGTGACGCGACCGCCAGCCGGGCATGCCGTGAACCCGGGGTAGGCCGCGACACCCAAAGAAGCGGGTTCTTCTCACGGGCTGGTTCGAGATCCAGCCCGCGCAAGTTGAAGGCTACCTCGGAGGGGAGCCTGAAATCCGCGACCGACCAAGTTCCTCCCCGCTGGGGAGGGGAAGTAGGACGGCGAAGTGGGCGGGCGCCCCCGCGGAAATCTCTTCGAAAGTGACGAACGAAGCCAACTCAGTTATTCCGCAAGCCTCTTTCCTTCAATGTCCTTACGGCACAGATCCGGAAGACGTCGGCGCGCGAACGAAGCCAACTCCGGTCCGCCCCGGTCAGAGCCCTTTCAGGCCGCGGAGGGTGCGGCCGATCTGGTAGTGGCAGAGGGCCAGGGCGCAGGCGTCGGCGACGTCGTGGGGCTCGGGGGGCTCGTCCAGGCCCAGCTCGGTCTGGATGGCGCGCTGCATCTGGTCCTTGGGGGCGCGGCCCGACCCGGTGAGGGTCTTCTTGACCCGCGCGGCGGCGTAGCCGAACACCGGGATCCCGCGCGAGGCCGCCGCCAGGACGATGACGCCCCGGGCGTGGCCCATGAGGATCGCCGTCCTGGGGAACTTGGCGTGGCTGTGGACCTTCTCCAGCGCCAGGGCGCCCGGGGGATACGCGGTCAGCAGCTCCAGGACGTTCTGGTACAGGTGGTCCAGCCGCTGCCCCAGCGCCCGATCCGACGAGCCGGGGCGGATCACCCCGGCCTCGATCACCACCGGGCCCCTCGGGCCGGGGTCGACGACCGCGTAGCCGGTGACGTTCAGCCCCGGGTCGATCCCCACCACGCGGCCCCAGACCTTGGGGTGGCCGTCGCTTCCCTCGGATTCGCAGGCCTTCGCGGGCATCGGATCGACTCCTTCGCTCGACTCATCGCGGGGCGGCGTCCTGCCCCCCGCTCTTCCTCAACGCTTCGGCTCGACCCGCCAGCGCGTCCCCTCGGGGCCGTCCTCCAGGGTCACGCCCAGGCCCGTCAGACGGTTGCGGATCTCGTCGGCCAGGGCGTATTGCTTCTCCTTGCGGAGCCGGGCCCGCAGGTCGATCAGCAGCGTCATCAGGTCGCCGGTGAGGGCGTCGTCCCCGGCCGTCGACTTCTCAGGCAGCCTGGCGAACAGCCCGAGGATGTTCGAAAGCTCCTTGAGGACGACCATCCCGGCGCGATAGCCGGCCAGGTCCGAACCCGCCGACAGCCCGGCCGACATCCGGTTCAGGACGCGGACGATCTCGAACAGCTCGCCGACGGCGCCGCCGGTGTTGAAGTCATCGTCCATCGCCTCCAGGAACCTGCGGCGATGCTCCGCGACCTCCTCCGGGGCGGGCGTCTCGTCCCGCCGCCGCGCGGGGGCCTCAAGCGTCTCGAACGACTCCCCGGTCAGCTCCTTGAAGCGGACGAAGGCGTGATGGAACGTCCCCAGGCTGCGGGCGATCTCTCCCAGTCGCGTCGGGCCGTAATCAATCGGACGCCGGTAGTGGCTGGAGAGGAGCAGGAGCCGGATGGCGTCGGTCTCGTACTCGGCCAGCAGGTCGCCCATCAGGACGATCGTGTCGGGGTCGGACTTGCTGATCTTCCTCCCCTCGCGGGTGAGCAGGCCGTTGTGCATCCAGTAGGACGCGAACGGGACGCCGGTGTACGACTCGGACTGCACCAGCTCGTTCTCGTGGTGCGGGAAGACCAGGTCGAGCCCGCCGCCGTGGATGTCGAAATGCTTGCCCAGGAGCTTCAGGCTCATGGCCGAGCACTCGATGTGCCACCCCGGCCGGCCCGGCCCCCAGGGGCTGTCCCACGAGGGCTCGCCGGGCTTCGACGCCTTCCAGAGGGCGAAGTCGCCGGGGTTCCGCTTCAGGCTGGAGGGCTCGATCCGGGCACCGGCCTGCAGCTCCTCCGGGTCGCGGTGGCTGAGCTTGCCGTAGCTGTCGGCCTTGGTCACGTCGAAATAGACGTCGCCGCCGGAGGCGTAGGCGAACCCCTTCTCGATCAGCCCCTCGTTGATGGCGATGATGTCGCCGATGTGCTCGGTGGCGCGGGGCATGTGGTCGATGCCCGTCACGTTCAGCGCCTCCAGGCAGTCCAGGTAGTCGGCCGTGACCTGCTCGGCCAGCTCCTTGACGGTCGTCCCGTCCTTCTGGGCCTGGACGATCAGCTTGTCGTCCACGTCGGTGATGTTGACGACCCAGGAGACCTTGTAGCCCAGGTAGGTCAGGTACCGCTTGACCGTGTCGAAGATGACCGGGCCGACCATGTGGCCGATGTGGCTCTTCGAATAGACGGTCGGGCCGCAGACGTACATGCCGACCTCGCCCGGCGCGACGGTCTGGAACGGCTCCTTGGTGCGGCTCAGCGTGTTATAGACTCGAAGCGCCATGGGTTCAGCGTCTCGCTCGCGAGGATGGGGGCGTTCAACGATCGGCGGGGACGGGGGCGGGAGTCGGCTCGATCAGGACGACGGCGTGGCAACAGATGGCCTCGGCCCGGCCGACGGGGCCGACGTGCTCCCCCGTCTTGGCCTTCACGTTGACGGCCGACTCCGGGAGCCCCAGCAGCCGAGCCAGGTTGCCCCGGATCGCCGCCTTGTGGGGGCCCAGCTTCGGGGCCTGGGCGTGGACGATGACGTCGGCGTTGACCGGCCGCCAGCCCTCGGCGGCCAGCAGCCCGACGACCTCGGCGAGCAGCCGAGTGCTGTCCAGCCCGCTCCACTCCGGGTCGGTGTCGGGGTAATGCTCGCCGATGTCCCCCAGCCCCGCGGCCCCCAGGAGGGCGTCGGCCAGGGCGTGGCAGACGACGTCGGCGTCCGAATGGCCGACCAACCCCGTCGGATGCTCGATCCGCCGGCCCCCCAGGATCAAAGGCCGCCCTTCCGCCAGGCGGTGCGTGTCGTGACCGATACCTACGCGCACGTGACCGCTTTCTCTCGTTCGAGGGACAGGTGGATACCACGCCCACGACGCCCCCGCCCCGTCCAGGCGGCCCGACGCCCCGCGGCCCGGCGCATGCGATGGTATCCTCTGCCCGCGCCGCTGACCATCCCAAGGCCGTCGCCCGCCCCGCGTTCCCATTTCGGCCGAGCCCATGCCGTTTTTGGGAAGTCGGGTTTCCTCCCGTGTACTTTTGACAAGACCCTCGGCAGACGACGCGCGGGGCTTGAATAAAATTCTATTCCTTATGGGGAAAGGTCTTACCTCATGAAATCCGCCCCCCTGAGTCACCATCGGCACTTCGGCTGCGTATAGTCCTTGACATCACCGGCGACCAAATGGCTGGGGGCCGACAGGCGGAGCTGGAAGGCAACGCGAGGCCCGGCAACGGACGCTAACCGAGTCGCAAGAAGCTACAGCCCTAGAGCACGGAGGTCAGTCATGCTGGTTCTGAGCCGCAAGGTCAACGAGAAGATCGTCATCGACGGCGGGATCGTGATCACGGTGGTCAAGGTCGAGGGGGGCCAGGTCCGCCTCGGCATCGAGGCCCCGAGCCACGTCAAGGTCTACCGCGAGGAGCTGCTCGCCAAGGCCGCCGCCGGCCGGGACGCCACGCCGGCTCTGGCCGGCGTCTGAGCCCGGCCCCGGCCCATCGGCCCACGGAAAACCGCGAACGCCACGAGGCCGCGCTAGTCAAGCCCGCGACGCTCGTGTATATTTGGGGTTTCCCGCCGATCCGTCCGGGTCGAGGAATCGATCCGACGAGGGTTCGCGGAGCGCCGAGTCCGATGGCGAGGCCGGTTTGATCCATTGAATAGGGAAGAGGGTAGACCAACGTGGTGAAGCTACGGGTTCGCGCGGGGGAGTCGATTCAGGAGGCCGTCCGTCGTTTCCGCAAGCTCTGCGAGCGCAGCGGCCTCCGCAAGGAGATGCGTCGCAAGGCTTACTATGAGAAGCCCAGCGAGCGCCGCCGTCGCGAGGAACTGAAGCGCCTCCGCAAGGCCCGCCAGCACCAGGGGTCGCGGGTCTGACCCGCCCCCGCCGCCCGATCCGCCTGACGCCCGGCGGTCCTCAAGCGACCGTCGGATGATCAGGGTTCGGGTGCGCGCCCTCCCCTCTCGTCGCTAGAGGGCACTGGACTTCGCGCCGTCCTCGGCGCGTCGCCAATTCGGGACGGTTCCCCGTCCCGCTCAATCCCGTTCAGTCCGACCGTGAGGCTCTCGCCGACCCGATTGCGGCGATCTCGACGGGCTCGGTCTGGGACGCGGAGCATTTGCCGCAAGCGGCCCCGCCCCCCTTGCGCTCCCCCGCAATTCCCCTCCAGACGATGCTCGCCAGATAGCCGATCGCCCCGAGGACCGCGACGATCGCGACGACGTCCTGCCACCCCATTATCATCCACCTCGCATGCCGTTAGGGTCAGGTGAGCAGCCACGTGCCGATCTGGTACGTCAGCAGCGCCCCGATGTAGGCCAGCGTCGTCATGTACGCGAACGAGAGCGCGGGCCAGGTCCAGCTCCCGGTCTCCCGCCACATCACCGCGAGCGTGGAGACGCACTGGGCGCATAGGGCGAAGAAGACCATGATCGAGAGGGCCACCGGGATCGTGAACAACGGCCGGCCGTCGGGCCAGGAAGCCGACTGCACCGCCTGAGTCAGGCGCTGTTCGCCCTCGTCCTCGACCTCCTCGCCCACGTCGAAGATGACGCCGAGCGTCGAGACGACGACCTCGCGGGCCGGGAACGACGCCAACGCCGCCGCGCCGATCCGCCAGTCCCAGCCAAGGGGCCGGACGGCCGGCTCGATCCAGCGCCCCATGCGGCCGAGGATGCTCTGACGCTGCTGGGCGCCGGCGATATGGGCCTCGGCATCCTTCACGGCCTCCGCGGCCGCGGCGGTTGCCTCCTCGTCGCCCGACGACCTCGCCGTCTCCAGCGCGGACTCGGCCTGGGCCTGGCGATCCAGCAACGGGGCCAGTTCCTCGGTCGAGAGGCGGGGGTAGTACAGGAGCCCCCACATCACGATGGAGACCGCGAAGATGATCGTGCCGGCGTTGGCGAGGAAGTCCCATCCCCGCTCCAGCATCCGGCGGACGACAGCGACCGGCGAGGGCCACTGGTAGGCCGGGAGTTCCATCACGAACGCGGGCGTGCCGCCCCGGAGGACCGACCGCTTCAGGATCAGGGCCATCGCCGCGGCCACGACGATCCCCAGCAGGTACATCCCCAGGAGCGTCAGCCCCTGGAGCTGGACCCAGCCGTTCAGGTAGGCCCGCGCGGGGATGAACGCGCCGATCATCAGGGTGTAGACGGGCAGCCGGGCGGAGCAGCTCATCAGCGGGGCGATCAGGATGGTCGTCAGCCGGTCGCGACGATCCTCGATGGTCCGCGTCGCCATGACGCCCGGGATGGCGCAGGCGAATGAGGAGAGCAGCGGGATGAATGATCGGCCGCTGAGCCCGACGCGGCTCATGATCCGGTCCATCAGGTAGGCCGCGCGGGCGAGGTACCCGCACTCCTCCAGGATCGCCAGCAGCCCGATCAGGATGACGATCTGGGGGAGGAAGATGACGACCCCCCCCACCCCGGCGATCACCCCGCCGACGATCAGGTCGCGGATCGGCCCTTCGGGCAGGGTCGCTTGCACCCAGTCCCCCAGGGCGGCGAAGCCGGCGTCGATCCAGTCCATCGGGACGGTCGCCCAGGTGAAAACCGCGCTGAAGGTCAGTAGCAGGACGCCGACGAGGACCAGCGACCCGAGGACGCCGTGAGCCAGGACCGAGTCCAACCGGTCGGCGAGCTTCGGGGCCAGGTCGTCCGAGCGGCGCACCACGCCGTCGGTCGCGCGGCCGACCCAGGCGTAGCGCGAGGTCGTCTCCACGTCCGGCGTCTTGAACCCGGCCTCGGCGAGCCGGGCGCGGGCAGCCACCAGCCGCGCCCGCAGCGCGTCGCGCTCGGCGTCGGCCAGTTCCAGGCCCTCGACGATGTAGGAGCCCGGATCCAGGAGGAGGCGTTCCACCAGGTAGCGGGGCGTGCCGTCCATGGTCGCGGCCAGGTCGTCGACCTCGCGGCGGAATTCCTCGGGGAAGACCCGTGGGGGGGCCGGCGGTGGCACCGAGCCGGCCTTCTCCACGGCGGCCTTCAGGGCGTCGAGCCCCTCGCCGCGCCGGGCCTGCACGGGGACGACCGGGATGCCCAGCCGATCCGCGAGCGCGCGGACGTCGACCGTCGTCCCCTCGGCCTCGGCCAGGTCGTTCATCGTCAGGGCGAGGACGACGGGCCGGCCGAGCTCCAGCACCTGGCTCGCCAGGTAGAGGTTCCGCCAGAGGTTGCCGGCGGCGGCGACGCAGACGATCACGTCCGGCGGCGGCACGTCGTCCCGGCGGCCCAGCAGCACGTCGACCGTCACCATCTCGTCGGGCGAGCGCGGGGCCAGGCTGTAGGTGCCGGGGAGGTCGACCAGGAGCCAGCGACGGCCGTCGTGGACGACCTCGCCGACCTTCTTCTCGACCGTCACGCCCGGATAGTTCCCCGTGCGCTGGGCCACCCCGGAGAGCGCCCCGAAGAGGGTCGACTTGCCGGTGTTGGGGTTGCCCACCAGGGCGATCGTCCAGGTCGACTTTTCCAAAGCGATCGACATGATGATGCGGCCGACTTCACTTGCGGGGTGGGGGTGGGACGGGGCGGGGAGGCCGCACCGGAGGGGGATCGAGGCATGCGGAGGATCGAGACTCGATCGCTCAGGAGGCCTTCGCCGGGACGCGGACGAGCACCCGCGCCAGGTCGTCGCACCGGAAGCCGAGACGCTGACCGTCCAGCCCGATGATGCAGGGGCTGCCGGGCCGGATCATGCAGACCGTCGCGCCGTGGCACAGGCCCATCTCGCGGAGGCGATGCACCAACTCGATATTCCCGACGACCTGCCCCACCCGGGCGCTCTGCCCGGCGCGGAGCAACGACAGCGGGACCATCTCCTCGCCGTCCTCAATCTCCACCGTCGCCATCGACGCGATCATGTGCGATCCTCTGATTTCGTGACGGGAGCCGCGACCTCGACCTAGTGAGACTGAGTCTCAACACCGGATTATAACGTGGGCCGGCGTCGATGACAATCGGTCACGCCCGGCATGACGGAGCGAAAGGCCGATGCCGCCGCCGCGACCCTCCACCTCGCTCGCCGCTGGCCCCGCCCCGGCCGGCGCGCGATGATCGGGGTCTCTCCCCACTCTCCGTCCGAGAGGTCCCGCCATGCCCGCCCGAACCTGGAACCGCCGCGACTTCGCCCGGCTCGCGCTCGCCCTCGGGGCCGGAGCGACGCTCCCCCGGACCGCCCGCGCCGCCGCGCCCGACCTCCGCTTCGAGCGAATCATCTCGCGCGAGACGCTCGACGCCTACCTATCGCGGGCGATCACCATCCAGGACCTCTTCATCGGCCAGGGGAACTTCGACGACAACCTGCGGATGCTAACGTCCCTCGGCGCGAAGTTCCTGGGCCGTAGCCTCTGCTTCTGGGGGGACGAGGCCCGCCTGCTCGCCAAGTTGGAGAAGGCCCGGGGCCTGATCGCCAGGGCCCATGCCGCCGACCCGGAGATGATCGCCCAGGCTTGCGTGTTCGAGATCGTCACCCGGCAGGTCGAATCGGTCCCGGTCCCCGCGTGGGCCTTCGAGGCGATCGGGCTTCCGGTCGAGTCGCGCAACTTCCGCTTCGCGGACATGGCCTCGCCCGACGGCAAGTTCCGCGACCATTGGGGCGAGGGGACCACCGTCCCGGACGTGAGCCGGCCGGAGACCCAGCTTTGGTTCCACTTCCTGGCCGCGTCGTACATCGACATCGGAGTGGAGGCGATCCATTACGGCCAGGTCGAGCTGATGGCCCGGAACGATCGCGACCTGGCCCATTACGCGAAGGTCTTCGAACGCGCCCGAGCCCACGCCGAGGCCCACGCCCGGCGGAAGATGCTGCTATGCGACGGCCACGTCCCGTCCGGCGGGCTCGTCCGCGACGGCGGGCTGCTGCTCGACTTCCACTCGTTCCCGCTGCGGGTGAAGGAGGTCCCGGAGAAGGGCCCGATGGAGGGGGTGCTGGAAGTCGGCCACGTCGATTCGTTCTACGGGCGGAGTCGCGGCGGGACCACCCCCAGCGGCTGGTCCTGCGACCACCTCCCCTACCTCGCCGAGCTGGACAACTGGGGCCCCTGCGACAACCCGGGCCAGCCGAACCAGCCGGGCGGGTACTGGTGCTGGGGCTACGACGAGATCGGCTGGTTCGCCCACCTCCCGGCGGATCGCCGCCGAGCATGGCTGGCCTACGCGGACGCCTGGATCAAGGACCACGACCCGGCCGGACACCTCCAGATGCCGGGGGGCCGCGTCCTCCACACGCCGGTCGACGGCAAGCATTGGTACCACGCCAACGACCCCGGCCCCGCCGTCCCGGACGGTTTCGGAGACGAGTCCGCCATCCGCGCCATCTGGGCGAAGGGCTGACCGGCCGGGGCGTTGCGGGCGGGTGCTGGAATCAGTTCGAAGGGCCCTGCTGCTGCCAGCTCCGGGTGATCTCCAGCGGCTGGCCGGTCTCCAGCATGGTCTTCAGGCTGGAGAGGATCGCCGGCCACCCCAGCGCCACGGCCTGGATCAGCCGCGAGAGGGGCGTGTCGCTCTCGTGGATCACGGTCAGCTTGACGGAGTCGCCGATGGGCTGGAGTTCATAAGTCAGGCGCGACGGCGCGTCTTCCTTGAGATCGGGCCGATACTCGTTGGTCCAGGCGAGGACCAGCTTGCGGCCGGGCTCGATCTCCACGATCTCGCCCGCGTCGGCCACGTTCCCGTCGGGCATCATGAGCTTCCAGGGGGAGCCCACCTTCCAGTCCGACACCTGCCACGTCTCCCCCCAGTACTTGCGCGTGAATTCCGACGACGTGAGAGCCTCCCAAAGTCTCTCGGGCGTGGCGCGGATGTAGGTGACGTAGACGAACCGCGATTCAGCCATCGGATCCCCCTTCAAGCTCGGCCTTCAGGTCCGCGAGGGCGCGCACTCGCACGCGCTCGAACTTGCCGATCCAGCGATCGGCGATCTCCTGGATCGGCGCCGGGTTGAGATGGTGCAGCTTCTCCCGGCCGCGCCTCAGCGCGACGACCAGCCCCGCCTCCTCCAGCACCTTCAGGTGCTTGGTGACGGCCTGGCGCGACATCCCCATGCCCTCGCACAGCCCCACCAGCGCCTGCCCGTTCTCGGCGTGCAGCCGATCCAGCAGCCGCCGACGCACCGGGTCGGCTAGGGCTCGGAACACCTTGTCGTCGTCGCCTTCCATGGGGGCATTATGCAACCAAACGGTTGCCAGTCAAGTCGGCATCTCCGGGCCGAGGGGAGCCACCGGGCCGAATCGATCGTCTTCGAAAACGGAACGGGCGGTCCCCGCGAGAGGGGCCGCCCGTTGAAGGGACCGCGGTTCCGGATCTTCAGGCCGCCGAGCGACGCCGGTTCCGGACATACTCCACGAGACCAGCGAGCGACGCCATCCCGACCATGACCACCGAGGACGGCTCGGGGACGGCATTGTGGATTTCGAGCGACGCTCCGACGGAACTGCCGCTGCCGTCCACGCGCTGGAACCGCGCCGCGAAGATCGCGTTCGGGTCGCCACCAATGCTGAAGGACTCGTAGAACTTCTGAGTCAGCGTCGCATCCGTAAGGCCCGAGAAGCTGCCCTGGAGGTTGAAGACAAAGACGCCGATGTCTCCCGCATCCAAGCCCTGGTTCGGGCTCCCACCTTGCCACGAACCGTTGCCGGTCGAGAGGCCGTAGTCGAACGTGCCGTAGGGGCCGGGGGTGCTGTTGACGGGCTCGAACACGGTGTTCTGGCCGAAGCTCGAGGAGTCGAGGACGATGCTCGAGACGACATCGCCCGGGCTGTTGAACGCGATGGCCGTGAGGACGCCATCAGGTGGGTCGGGCGTCGTGTTCTTGACGGTGATCGTCAGGGTTGCGTGCGTGTCATCGCTGATCACCGCCTCGTAGGAGGCGTCGTAGGCAACGCCCTGCGTTCCATGCGTGATGTCGACCTGGAGAGGCCCGCCCTGGGCCGTGGCGCCGAACAGGGTCGCCACCCCGTAGAACGCGGGGAGGACCAGCCGACGGAGGGTGAGGATCGATCGAGCGAGCATTCGCGGAGACTCCTTGGAGGGCCAATTGATGATGCGTTCTTGCCGGCTGAGCCGCCTTGCGCCGCGGCCACGACCGTATTAAAAATATCCTGTTTGACCAATTCAAGCCCGGCCCAATCGATATCGTTAACTCATCCTATATTTACTGCCGCCGAAAACCTGAACAGACTATATAAACTAAAACACGCTGCGTAACGCTCACGCGCGTTTCCGAAACCCAACGCGCGCCGAACTGGAGCCACGCCGAGTCGCCGCGACGGGGCAGCCGAAGCCGGCACGGTCGGGGCGGCGGCGGGGGGGTGGATCCTGCTAAGATATCTGGGTCCCCTTCGTCCCCGATCCTCGCGCCCAGGACGCCATGCGCAAGATCACCCTGAAGCACACCCCCCCCGCGGGGCTGGCCCGGCAGTTGGCGGACGACCTGAACCCGTCGCAGCGCGAGGCGGCCACGGCGCCGGACGGCTACAACCTGATCCTGGCGGGGCCGGGGTCGGGCAAGACCCGGGTCGTCACGTATCGCGTGGCCTGGCTGATCGGCCGGGGCATACCGGCGGAATCGATCCTCCTGGTCACGTTCACCCGCCGCGCGGCGCGGGAGATGGTGGCGCGGCTCGACGGCCTGGTCGGCAGCCGCGCGGGGCGGGTCTGGGCGGGGACGTTCCATCACGTCGGCAATCGTCTGTTGCGGAAATCGGCCCGCGAGCTGGGGTTCGAGCCCAACTTCACGATCCTCGACTCCGAGGACCAGTCCGACCTGATCCGGCTGGCGATGGACGACGCCGGGCTGATCTCGAAGGACAAGCTCGCGCCCAAGCCGTCGCAGGTGCAGGGCGTCGTCAGCTTCGCCGCGAACACGCGGAAGCCGCTGGAGCAGGCGATCGCCGAGACTGCCCCCGAACTCGCCGAGTGGGCCGACCACGTCCGCGCCGCCGCCGAGGCCTACGCCACGCGGAAGCAGGCGGCGAACTGCATGGATTACGACGACCTCCTGGTCCTCTGGCTCAAGCTCCTGCACGAGCACCCCGCGCGGCTGGCCGAGCAGGGGAAGATGTTCCGCCACATCCTCGTCGACGAGATGCAGGACACCAACGCGCTGCAGATCGAGGTGGTCGAGAAGGTCGCCGCCGCGGGGGCGGGGAACCTCACGGCCGTCGGCGACGACGCTCAGTCGATCTACCGATTCCGAGGCGCCGACTACGACAACATCCTGAAATTCCCCGATCGTCACCCCGGCTCGCGGATCTTCCGGCTCGACGTGAACTATCGCTCGACGCCGCAGATCGTCGCGCTCACGCAGGCTTCGATCGCCCGCAACGCGTCGGGATTCCCCAAGGCGCTCGTCTCGGCGCGTGGCGACGGCCTCAAGCCGACGCTGGTCGCCACGGCCGACGTTTACGAGGAGGCCGACCTCGTCTGCCAGCAGATCCTGGAGACGCGCGACCGCGGCGTCCCCCTGTCCGAGATGGCCGTCCTGTATCGCAACCACTATGACAGCGTCGTGCTCCAGGGGGAGTTGCTGGCGCGCGGCATCCCGTACAACGTCCGCAGCGGCATCCGGTTCTTCGAGCAGGCCCACGTCAAGGACGTGCTCGCGTTCCTCCGCGTGGTCCTCAACCCGCGCGACGAGGCGTCATGGCGGCGGCTGTTGCTGCTCCTGCCGGGGATCGGCCCGGCGAAGGCGGGGGCCGTGTACCGCAAGCTGGCGGCCTCGGGCAACCCGTTCTCGGCCGTCGCCGCCGCCGAGACGATGGCGACGGTCCCCCCCAAGAGCCGCGGCCTGTTCGCGGCCTTCGTCAACGACCTGAACTTGATCCGCGCCACCGACCCGGAGAACCGCCCGGCCGCAGCGATCCAGGCCGTGCTGGCCGGCGGCTACCCCGGCACGGTCCGCTCGCGGTACGACAAGGCGGAGAACCGCATCAAGGACGTCGAGCAATTCGCCGTGCTGGCCGCCAAGTACGAGAGCCTGGAGCGGTTGGTCGCCGACCTGATGCTCGCGGGCGACCTATACGGCGTCGAGTCGGCCGGCGGCGAGGAGCCGGAGGACCTCCTCGTCCTCAGCTCCGTCCACCAGGCGAAGGGGCTGGAATGGTCGAGCGTCTTCGTGATCCGGCTGGTCGACGACGGCTTCCCCAACCGCCGCGCCGTCGACGAGCCCGGCGGCGAGGAGGAGGAGCGACGGATCTTCTACGTCGCCGTCAGCCGGGCCAAGGATGAACTGATGCTGACGTACCCCTCCACCGTCAGCCGGGGCTACGGCCCGACCACGTTCTCGAGCCCCAGCCGCTTCGTCACCGAGGTCGACCCCGCCCTGCTCGACCGCGCCGAGTTGGAGCACGAGTTCGACCCGCTCCGGGTCGACGACGGCCAGGCGTGATGGGGCGTCACCGCGCGTCCAGGGCGTAGACGTAGCGCAGCAGGCCGGCGTTCAGCAGCAGGCAGGCGAGGCTGAAGAAGGCCGCGGGCCAGGCGACCCGGAGGTCGCCGCCGAGGTAGGCGTTCATGGTCGCCGAGAGCAGCCACAGTTGCAGGATGACCAGGGTCACGATCGGCCCGAGCACGCCGTAGATGATCGTGGTCTTCTGATCGCGGGTGAACGGGCGCTTGCTCATACGGTCCGGTCCTCCACCCCCAGGGCGTAGACGGCGCCGTCGCGGACCTCCAGCTTCACCAGCGGCAGCGGCCGGCGCGGAGGGCCGGCCAGCGGGCGGCCGGTCGCCATGTCGAAGGCCCCCTCGTGGCAGGGGCAGCCGATCCGCTTCTTGTCGACGTGGGGGACGACCGCGCAGGCGAGGTGGGTGCATTTCTGCCCGTAGGCGACGAACGATCCGTCCACGTCTCGGACCAGCAGGCAGGGGTCGTGGGGCCCGGGATAATGGAAGACGATCGCCCCGCCGGGGGGGATGTCCTCGACCCTGGCGACCTCGCGGGCCGGAGCGCGCGCGATGGCCCGCTTCAGGCCGGCGAACGCGATCCCGAACTGGCCGACCACGAAGGCGAGGCTCGTCAGGACCAGGAACTTCGCGTAGTCGCGGCGGGCGACGTAGGCGTCCTGGGCGGTGTCGATGGGGAAGTCGCGGCGCCAGGGGGGCTGTTCGGCCTCGGGCTTGCCGTCGGGGGATCGCTTGCCGTCCCCGCTCCGATCGCGGCTCATCGAGTCTCTCCCTCTTCGTACAGGGACGCCATCAGCATGTCGACCGGGACGAAGCCGTCGGCTCGATCGGCCGCGTCGCGGCGGCCCGCGGGCTCGTCCTCCATCGCCGAGAGGACGTCGACGTACTCCGGGGCCCGGCCTCGCGGGACCATCATCCGGACCTTCGTGGTGATCTCCTGCCGGCCGAACTTGAAGCGGTTGACCGGCTCGGACCGGGTCCGGAGGTGCTCGGCCTGCTCCATCGGCCCGAAGAACAGCGCCCCGCTGGGGCAGACGGTGGCGCACATGGGCTTGAGGCCGGCGGAGGAGCGGTCGTAGCACATGTCGCACTTCATCATCAGTTCCAGGCCCGGGTTCGACTTGGGGACGCCGAACGGGCAGGCCAGCACGCAGTTGTCGCAGGCGACGCACCGCGGCTTGCGGGCGGTCTGGACCACGCCGTCGGCCGTCCGCTTGATCGCGTCGGCCGGGCAGACCTCGGCGCACGTCGGCGAGTCGCAGTGCATGCAGACGACCGGGATCGTCTGCACCGAATGCGCTCGGTCGACATACTCCAGGTGCATCATCGACTTCCCCTTGTGCGTGTCGCACTCGGCGCAGGCGTGGACGCACGCCTGGCAGCCGATGCAGCGGTTGGGGTCGATGAAGAACATCAGGTGATCTGGGACCATGATCCCTCCGGGCGTCTCGATTCGTCTCGGGCGGGGGTCGCCGTCACTGCTGGGGTTCGAGGAGGCCGGCGTATTCCGGCGGGCCGGGGGCCCGCGACAGCCTCGCGGCGCACACCTTGTACTCGGGGATCTTGGAGATCGGGTCCTGGGCGGCGATCGTCAGGCGGTTGATGCTCCGGGGCCCGGCCCAGTGGTACGGGACGAAGAGGACGTCGGGCCGGATCGTCGTGACGACCATGGCCCGCAGCGTGCAGGTCCCGCGCCTGGTCTCGACCGTCGCCCATTCGCCGTCGGCGATCCCCATCTTCCCGGCCAGCCGGGGGTGCATCTCGATGCGAGGCTCCGGGTACTGGTCGACGAGCGGGCCGATGCGGCGGGTCTGCGTGCCGGAGAGGAACTGGCTCACGACGCGGCCGGTCGTCAGCATCAGCGGGAAGTCGGCGTCCACGTCCTCGGCGGGGGGGGTGTACGCGGCGACGTTGAAACGGGCCTTGCCGTCGGCGAAGTAGAACGGCCCGGCCCCGCGCGCCGCCGGGTTCCACGAGCCCTCCTCGAACAGCCGGGGGGTGCCGGGGTGGTCCACCGACGGGCAGGGCCAGAATACGCCCCCCTGCCGCTCGATCTTTTCATATGTGACGCCCGAGTAGTCGGCGATCCAGCCGGCCGAGGCCCGCCGCAGCTCGTCGAAGATCTCTCGGGGTTCTCGGAAGGTGAACCCCTTCGGCCGACCCAGCCCCGCGGCGATGTCCTGGATGATCTTCCAGTCCTGGCGGGCTTCGCCGGGGCAGGCGACGGCCTTGTTGATCTTGATGATGCGCCCCTCGACCTGCGTCACGGTCCCCTCGTCCTCCTCCTGGAGCGAGCCGGGGAGGACGACGTCGGCGTGGCGGGCCGTCTCGTTGAGGAAGAAGTCGATGGAGACGTAGAAGTCGAGCTTGTCCAGCATCCGGGCGACGAAGTCGGAGTCCGGCAGCGAGACCTTGGGGTTGAAGCAGAGGGAGAGGAGGCCCCTGATGTTGCCCCGGTCGATCTCGCGGAAGATCTCGTAGGCGTCCACGCCGACGCCCGGCAGGCTGTCCGGGTCGACGTCCCACACCTTGGCTACGGCCGCGCGGTGCTCGGGGTTGGCGATGTCGCGCATGCCGGGGAGCTGGTCGCACTTCTGGCCGTGCTCGCGCCCCCCCTGGCCGTTGGCCTGGCCGGTGATCGTGGCGTAGCCGCAGCCCTCGCGGCCGATCCGGCCGGACGCCAGCACCATGTTGATCGAGCCCAGCACGTTGGCGACGCCGTGACTGTGGTGCTCGATCCCCCGGGCGTGCATCAGGAAGCTGGTTTTCGCCGTCCCCCACATCTCGGCCGCCTTGCGGATCGTCGCCTCGGCGATCCCCGTCTCCGCGGCCGTGCGTTTCGGGGTCCACTCGCGGACGTGCTCGGCGACCTCGTCGAAGCCGACGGTAC
Source organism: Paludisphaera sp. (assembly GCF_037189885.1). Classification (NCBI taxonomy): domain Bacteria; kingdom Pseudomonadati; phylum Planctomycetota; class Planctomycetia; order Isosphaerales; family Isosphaeraceae; genus Paludisphaera; species Paludisphaera sp. Next base: position 220,956 of record NZ_JBBCIR010000010.1, on the reverse strand, counting down.
GGGTCCGGATGAACTCGCGGTCGACCCAGCCGTTCTCGATCATCAGGTGGAGGACGCCGTTGAACAGGGCGATGTCGCGGCCCGGCTTGATCGGCAGGAACAGGTCGCAGGTGCGGGCGATCGGCGTGATCCGCGGGTCGACGACGATGATCTTCGCGCCGTGCTCGCGGGCCTGCCAGACGTAGTTGGTGGTGATCGGCGCGCACTCGGCGACGTTGGCGCCGCTGATCCAGACGACCTCGGCCTTCGGGATGTCCGACCAGGGGTTGGCGGCGCGGTCGACGCCGAACGCCTTCTTGTTCGCGGCCCCGGCGCTGACCATGCAGAGCCGGCCGTTGTAGTCGATGTTCTTCGTGCCGAGGCAGACCCGGGCGAACTTGCCCATCAGGTACGCCTTCTCGGTCGTGAGGCTCGCCCCGCTCAGGATGGCGAAGGCGTCCCGACCGTGCGTCTCCTGGATCCTGCCGATCTCGGCGGCGACCCGCGCGATCGCCTCCTCGTAGCCCATCGGCGAGAAGCCGCCGGGCGCCGAGGGGTCGCGCCGCATCGCCGTCAGCAGCCGGTCGGGGTGGGACCCCTGGAGGTAGCGCCTGACCCCCTTGGGGCAGAGCTTCCCCTCGCTGAACGGGGACTCCATCCAGGGCTCGAAGCCGATGACCTGCTCGTCCTTGACCTTGAGCTGGATGCCGCACTGCTGGCCGCAGAAGCAGCAATGCGTCTTCACCAGCCGATCCGGCTCCACCCCGGCGTCGAGGCGGGCACCCTCGGGATAGCTGAGGTGCGGGCCGAAGCGCTCGATGACGTCCAGGGCTTCGGCGGGGAGTTGGGCCATCGTCGGTTCCTCGCGTCGGGCGATCGGTCGATCGTTCTATCGGGCCCCGGCCGGGCCGTCGTTCCAGATCCGCGCCTGGACCAGCGCCGGCATGCAACGGCGGCAGCGGGGGCAGATCCACTGGTAATGTTCCACGCCGGCGACGTCGGCCTCGTAGCGGTATCCCAGCCGCCGCTCCACGTCGATGAGGTCCTCGACGTGCATCCGCGAGGCGTATTCCTCGCCGCAGCGCCGGCAGCGGGCCTGCTCGCCCCGCCTCCCCGCGTCCTTGTACAGACCGACGCCCAGCTGGGCCGGCCTCATGAAGATGTGGAAGAACTTCCCGAACGGCATCCAGAGGAGCGTGAAGATGACCGTCACCGCGTGGAGGATGGCGAGGAAGTCGAAGGCGTAGCCCTCCATCCAGGTGTAGCTGGCCGTCAGCATCAGCCCGGTCACGCTGATGGCGAACAGGAGGATCAGCGGCAGGAAGTCCTCGCCGAACTGCTGGACGGCCGCCGCCCCGTGGTCGCGCATCCGCCGCCGCATCGCCAGCATGACGCCGGCGATCACCAGGAACGACGCCCACACCAGCATGTGGAAGATGATGAAGCCGGTGATCGACTCCACCGGGAACGTCTGCGCCGGGAAGCCGAAGACGTAGGCCTGATAGAGGTCCAGCCGGCCGGGGACGCTGGCGAAGTGGACCCAGCCGAAAACCAGCGGGAAGGTCACGGCGGCGGCCAGGATGCAGCCCCACATGATGAGCATGTGCGCCGCGGCCCGCCCCCAGTTCCGCTTCCAGATGAAGGTGTTCAGCGCGAACCCGTTGATCGCGCGGTGGGCCAGCTCGACGAAGTTCCGGCCCGGCCTCCTCGGATGGAGGAACAATTTCCAGCCCTTGCGCCAGTAGAGCGCCGTGGGGGGCCGTTGCAGCCACATGGAGTAGCGATACACCACGCCGAACGTGGCGAACAGCACGGCGAACGTGTAGCCCACCAGCGCGGCGTCGAAGTAGGCCAGGTTGCGCGAGCCCGCCACGATCAGGACCGCGAGCAGGACGGTCGCCACCGTCCCCCACGCCGCCGCCTTCCACTTCGCATGTTCGCCGGGCATGGGGTCGCCCCGAATCTGGTGGATTGGGCCGAGGGCGGACGTCGCCCCCGCCGGCCCCATTCTGCACTCGAAGGTCCACGATGTCCAGGTGGCACTCGCCGGGGGCTAGCCTTTCAATTCCGGTGCCGCGCGCCGGGCCACGACGATCTCTCGCCGCGTCGCGTGGGCCTCGCGAGTTGGCTTCGTTCGCGCGCCACGCCTCCCACGGTTATTACCCCAAACTTCTGTTATCCATAATCTTGCGACGAAACCACGTTGGCTTCGTTCGTCATTTTCGAAGTGGTTTTTTGCCCGTCGAGCGTGTGACTCGCGCCCCCTATCCCGCCGCGAGAGGGTGGCCCGGAGGGCCGGGCGAGGGCCGTCGGACAGCGGAGACGACACCGATTCCCGGCTGGCGTGGCCGGGGCTCCATCCGCGCTCCGACGACCCTCGCCCGCCGCTGGCGCGGCTACCCTCTCCAGGGGGAGAGGGGACGAGTCGGGCTGGGGCGCTCTGCAATCGTGGCCCTCATGGGACGGGGGCCCCGATTCTCAACCGCGTCCGATATGTCAAGGAACAACACCTTCAACTTCCTGCATGGTCAGCAACAAAGTCGGCGGGATTTCAGGAATCTCGTTTTTCCGCGGACGCGACCGTCGGGATCGCCGCGGGGTGGCGTTCAGGCTGGGGTCGGCGTAGCCTCGGAGGTTGCGCCGGTCGTCGCGGCCCGGTTCCTCGGCCGCTCGGCGCGGGAGGGCTCGGCATGATCGGAATCAGGTTGGCGAGCGGCTTGTTGGCGATGGTCGCGGCGGGCGCGCCGCTGTTCGCGACGGAGGGCGGGGACGGCGATCGGGAGCGGCCGTTCCGCGTCACGGTCGTCGACGACCAGACGGGCCGGGGCGTCCCGCTGGTGGAACTGCGCACGGTCAACCAGATCCTCCATGTCACCGACTCGAACGGCGTCGTCGCGTTCGACGAGCCGGGGCTGCTGGGGACTCGCGTCTATTTCGAGGTGAAGGGTCACGGCCACGAATTCGCCAAGGACGGCTTCGGCTTTGCCGGCGTCGCGCTCGACACGAAGCCCGGCGGCGAGGCGACGCTCAAGATCAAGCGGCTCAACATCGCAGAGCGGCTCTACCGGATCACCGGCGGCGGGATCTACCGCGACAGCCTCCTGACCGGCGTCCCCGCGCCCATCCGCGAGCCGGTCCTCAACGGCCTGGTCCTCGGGCAGGACAGCACCCTCAACGCCGTCTATCGGGGGAAAATCCACTGGTTCTGGGGCGACACCGCCCGGCCCGCCTACCCGCTGGGCAACTTCCACGCGCCCGGCGCCGTCTCCGACCTCCCCGACAAGGGGGGGCTCGACCCGTCGAAGGGGGTCGACCTGACCTATTTCCTCGACGAGAACGGCTTCGCCAGGCCCACGGCCCAGATGCCCGGCGAGGGCCCGACCTGGATCACCGGCCTCGTGGTACTGGCCGACGGCCAGGGCGGCGAGCGCATGTTCGCCAACTACGCCAAGATCAAGCCCCCTATGGAGGTCTACGAGCGCGGCGCCATCGAATGGGATCCCGACAAGGCCGAGTTCGTCAAACGCGCCGTCTACCAGGGCGATCACGCGAGCACCACCGGAGAGACCCTCAGCGGCCACACCTTCTTGCGCGAGGAGGGGGGCGTCGAATACGTCCACTACTGCAACCCCTTCCCCCTGACGCGCGTCCCCGCCGATCCCGAGAAGATCGTCGACGAGGAGGCCGTCGAGGTCTTCACCTGCCTGGAGCCCGGCGCGAGCGTCGACGCCCCCAAGGTCGACCGCGACGCCGACGGCCGGCTCCGCTACTCCTGGAAGAAGGGGGCCCCGCGGGTCGACCAGCGTGGCCAGGACGAGCTGATCAAGGCAGGCGCGATCAAGCCCGAGGAGGCGTTGATCCAGCTCCGCGACCCGGACACCGGCAAGGCCGTGAAGGCGCATGGCGGCTCGGTCTACTGGAATGAGTTCCGCAAGCGTTGGGTCATGCTATTCGTGGAGATCGGCGGCACGTCGCTCCTGGGCGAGATGTGGTTCGCCGAGGCCGATTCCCCGGTCGGCCCCTGGACCTTCGCCCGCAAGGTCGCCACGCACGAGGACTATTCGTTCTACAACCCCAAGCAGCACCCCATGTTCGACCAGGAAGGGGGCCGGCTGATCTACTTCGAGGGGACGTACACCCACACGTTCTCGGGCAACAAGACGCCGACTCCCCGGTACGACTACAACCAGGTGATGTATCGCCTCGATCTGGGCGACCCCAGGCTTTCGACGCCGGTCGCGGTCTACGAGGCGGGGCCGGACCGCCTGGCGACGGGGCCGATGCTCGGCGGGGACGTGGTCGGCAAGCGGGTCGCGTTTTACGCCCCCGACCGGCCGGGCGAGGGGACGACCCCGGTCGAGATCGGCGATGGGAACCGAATTTTCGTGCTCCCGGCGGATTCCCAGCTTGCGGAAACGGCCCCGATCCACGAATACTCCCAGGAAGGGAGCACGCGAAGGACGCTCTCCCTCGACCCGGATCGCGAGGAGGCGGGATGGCGGCGGTCGCCCCAGCCCGTCGGCCGAGTTTGGAAGAACCCGGGGCCTCCCCTGGCCTGGTGATGAATGGAATCGACCGCCACGCGGACATCGGCCGCCCCCACGCCCCCGGACGACGGCCCCGGCTCGGCCATCGACGACCTGCTCGACGGCCTGGAAGTCGCCCCCGAGGAGTCGTGGGACGCCTTCCTGGGGCTGGAGTCGCTGGACGCCGAGCTGCGGCGGTCGATCGTCGACGAGCTGGTCGTCGCGCCGGCCAGCGAGGGGGTCACGCGCCTCCTGCACCTGCTGGGTGCCAGCCGCGACGAGGCCACGCGCCTCGCCGCGAGGCGGGCTCTCGGGACCGACGGCCGGCCGGTCGTCGCGCGGCCGAGGCGCGTCGTGGCGACCCCCGCGCGGATCGACCGCGACCCGCCGCGGATCGTCCGGTCGCTGGCCACGGCCGTCGACGGCGAGGGCACCGGGGCCGTCGCCCTGGCGAGCGTCCACGACGGCCGGACCTCGCTCGCCGCGTTCCTCTGCGACGTCCGGGGCGGGATCCGCGACGTCCTGGGCGAGACCCTGGACGGGACCGACGCCGACCTTGGCCTGTTCGACCGCTTCCCGGAGCTGGCCCTCGGCCCCTGCGTCGAGGACGCCCACGCGCTGGCGACCGGGCTGCTGGCCGGCGGCCTGATGCTCTCCGGCCGCGAGACACCGCCGGCCGTCCAGGAATGGCTCGACGCGACCGTCGGGCGCGGGTTCCACGCCGGCGCCCTGCTCGCCGCCAGGCCCGAATGGTCGCCCTGCGCCCTCGACCCCGCGGCCCTCGCCGACCGATCCTGGCGCGTGCTGGAGGCCTGCCCCGGCTGGGTCGACCGCTCCGTCCTGACCTTCGACCTCGCCGAAGAGATCACCGTCCGCGAGCGCCGGGCCGTGGCCGACCCGCTCCGCGACGCCGGCGCCTACCGCTTCCTGTTCGAGCGCCGGCTCCTCCACCGCCTGGAGCTGTACCGCCGCATGCTCCTCTGGATGGCTTTCTTCTGGGACGCCGCGGGCGAGGCCGACCTGTCGCTCTCCGCCGGGATCCTCTCCGGGCAGCTCGCCGACCCCCAGTACGCCGTCCCCTCCCACCCCTTCACCGTCGCGCTCACCACCCGCAGCCTGCACGAGGCCCAGCGGCGGATCGGCACCGCCGAGGATCCCCGTCGCCGCTAGTCCGACACCCTTCGGCCTCCCTGGCCCCGGGCGTCGCCGGGCATTACAATCGCCGCCGGTGCAACGTCCTTCCACCTCGGGAGTTTCCGCCATGCCCCGTCGGATCGGGATCCTGACCCTCGTCGCCCTCGCCGCCCTGCTCCCCGCCTCCCGAGCCGACGCCGGGGAACCGAGGCCGATCGTCCTCGCCCATCGCGGCGGGGCCTTCGAGTTCGAGGAGAACACGCTGGAGGCCTTCCAATCCTCCCACGAGCGAGGCATCCGCGGCTTCGAAACGGACATCCGGATGACCAGGGACGGCGTGCTGGTGATCCTGCACGACGACGACCTGACCCGGACCCACGTCGCGGAGGGCGCGGTCGAGACGATGACGGCCGAGGAGCTGAGGCCGACCTCGTCGAAGGGGGGCCAGAAGTTCCTCTTCCTGGACGAGTTCCTGGACTTCTTCGCCGACCGGCCGGGCTGCTACATCGAGCTGGAGATGAAGACCAGCAACAAGCAGCGATACCCCGACGACCGGATCGAGGAGTTCTGCCGGAAGCTCCACGCCGCGGCCGAGTCCCGCAGGCCGTCGGAGTCCACCTACGTCTTCAGCTCGTTCGACGAGCGCCCGCTGAAGGCCATCCGCGCCATCGACGCGAAGGCCCCCATCTCGCTGATCGCCGGGAAGCCCTGCTCCGCCGAGTTCATCGCGAAGGCCGGGGAGGTCGGGGCGGATCGGATCGCCTGCCAGCTGAAGGGGACCTCGCGGGCGGCCGTCGAGGAGGCCCACAAGGCCGGCCTGCTGGTCAACGTCTGGCCCGGCCACGCGGTCGAGGACTACTACCTGGCGCTCGGCCTGGGGGCCGACGTCCACTGCACCGACATACCGACGAAGGTCCAGGCGGCGGCCGAGAAGCTCCCCTCCCCCTGATCGCCGCGGCCCGGCGGAGCCTTGCCCGCCGGGCCCGTTCGTGATGCAATCGGAACCCGATCGAGTCCCCCCGCGTCCAGCGGCCTGGAATCCGAGGATCGAGAACGCCCCATGCCTCCCCGCAACGTCGTCGTGGCCCAGTCCGGCGGGCCGACCTGCGTCATCAACAACTCGCTGCGGGGGATCATCGAGGCCGCCCGGCGACGCCCCGACAGGATCGGCAAGGTCTACGGCGGCCGGTTCGGGATCGAGGGGGTGCTGAAGGAGGAGCTGATCGACCTCTCCGCCACGCCGGACGAGGAGATCGCCCTGCTGCGGACCTCGCCGGCCGCGGGGAGCATCGGCACCTGCCGCTACAAGCTCAAGAAGGGGCAGGACGAGGACTTCGCCCGCGTCGTCGAGGTCTTCAAGGCCCACGACGTCGGCTACTTCTTCTACATCGGCGGCAACGATTCCCAGGATACCGCGCACAAGGTCAGCGTCCTGGCGAACGAGCACGGCCTGGACCTCGTCGCGGTCGGCGTCCCCAAGACGATCGACAACGACCTGGGCGACGCCGAGTTCACGCTGCTGGACCACTCGCCCGGCTACGGCTCGGTGGCCCGCTACTACGCCCACTACGTCCGGCAGGCCAACGAGGAGAACGCGGGGTCCCGCCCGGCCGACCCGGTCCTGGTCATCCAGGCGATGGGCCGGAAGATCGGCTACATCCCCGCCGCCGCGCGGCTGGCCGACCCCAGGCGGGAGATGCCGCTCCAGATCTACCTGACCGAGTCGGGCCTGTCCCTCCAGCAGCTCGGCGAGAACGTGATCCGCCAGCTCGAATCCGACGGCCGCTGCATCGTGGTGGTCAGCGAGGGCTTCGACGTCGGCGAGGTCGGCTCCGTCCGCGACAACTTCGGGCACGTCCAGTTCAGCTCCAGCCAGCAGACCGTGGCCCAGGTGGTGGTCAACTACCTGAATACCCTGAAGTTCCCCGTCCCCGGCAAGGCCCGCGGCCAGGTGCCGGGGACCGACCAGCGCAACGCGATCGCCTACGCCAGCTCGGTCGACCTGGACGAGGCGTACGGCGTCGGCCGGCACGCGGTCGAGATCGCCCTGAACGAGGGGAACGGCTGGATGGCGACCATCCTCCGCGACCGCTCCGGCTCGGCGTACAACGTCCATTACGACAAGGCCCCGCTGGAGAAGGTGGCGAACTCCGAGCGGTTCTTCCCGAAAGAGTGGCTCGCCCCGAGCGGCATCGACGTGACGGACGAGTTCGTGGACTACGCCCGGCCGCTGATCGGCGAGGACTGGGTGAGCGTGCCGACCGTCGCCGGCCTCCCCCGCTTCGCCAGGATCGCCCAGGTGTTCGCGCCCAGGAAGCTGCCGGCCTACGTCCCGCAGACCTACAGGAAGTGAGCCCGCCCGTCGCCGCCGCGATGGACCGCGCGGCGGCCGGGAGATAGAATCACGCCTTCGACCGACAATTTCGCCCCGCCTGAACGATTGGGAATCGAAGCACATGGCCGCCATTCAGCCGACCGCGGACATCGGACTCGTGGGCCTCGCCGTGATGGGCGAGAACCTGGTGCTCAACATGGCCAACCACGGGTACACGGTGGCCGTCTACAACCGGACCACGTCCAAGGTCGACGCCTTCCTCGCCGATCGCGCCAAGGGGAAGCCGATCATCGGGACGCACACGGTCAAGGACCTGGTCGCCAACCTGAAGCGGCCCCGCAAGGTCATGATCATGGTGAAGGCCGGCGCGCCGGTCGACCACGTGATCGACGAGCTGATCCCCCTGCTGCAGCCGGGCGACGTCATCATCGACGGCGGCAACTCCCACTTCCCGGACTCCACCCGCCGCACCCGGGCCCTGAAGGAGAGGGGGATCCTGTTCGTCGGGGCGGGCGTCTCCGGCGGCGAGGAGGGGGCGCTCAACGGCCCCTCCATCATGCCCGGCGGCAACGCCGACGCCTGGCCGCTGGTGAAGCCCATCTTCCAGGACATCGCCGCCAAGGCCCCGGACGGCACCCCCTGCTGCGACTGGGTCGGGCCGGAGGGCGCCGGGCACTACGTCAAGATGGTGCACAACGGCATCGAATACGGCGACATGCAGCTCATCTGCGAGGCGTACTTCCTGATGCGCCGGCTGCTGAAGATGGAGCCCCCCGCGCTCCACGACGTCTTCGACCGCTGGAACAAGGGCCCGCTGGACAGCTACCTGATCGAGATCACCCGCGACATCCTCGCCCACAAGGACGAGGAGACGGGCAAGCCGACCGTCGACCTGATCCTGGACACCGCCGGCCAGAAGGGGACCGGCAAGTGGACCGTGATCTCCGCCTGCGACAACGGCGTCCCCCTGACGCTCATCGCCGAGGCCGTCTTCGCCCGCGCGCTCTCCGCCCAGAAGGAAGAGCGCGTCGAGGCGTCGAAGGTGCTGAAGGTCCACCCGACCTCGTACAACGGCAACCCCCAGACGATGGTCGACGGCATCGAGCAGGCCCTCTACGCCAGCAAGATCATCTCCTACGCCCAGGGCTTCGCGCTCATGCGGGCGATGGCCAAGGAGTCGGGCTGGGAGATCAACAACGGCGCCGTCGCCATGATGTGGCGGGGCGGCTGCATCATCCGCAGCGCCTTCCTCGGCCGCATCAAGGAGGCGTTCGACCGCGCCCCCGACCTCACGAACCTCCTGATCGACCCCTTCTTCGCCCAGGAAGTCGGCCGCGCCGAGCAGAGCTGGCGGCACGTCTGCGCCTCGGCCATCACCCACGGCATCCCCGCCCCGGCGATGACCTCCGCCCTCTCCTACTTCGACGGCTACCGCTCCGCCGAACTCCCGGCGAACCTGCTCCAGGCCCAGCGCGACTACTTCGGCGCCCACACCTACGAGCGGATCGACCGGCCCCGCGGCGAGTTCTCCCACACCAACTGGACCGGCCACGGCGGCACCACCGCCTCCTCGACCTACAACGTCTGACCCTCGCCCCAGCATCCAGGGCACCCATCCAACCCCCTCGCGACGCCGGCCCCGGCGTCGCGAGGTTTTTTTACGCGCCGCGCCGGCAAAAACCCAAAAATCGTGTCGGCCTTGGGGCCGGGATTTCGTCGTAACTGGTGACGGAGTAGTCAAGGACGCGAAGCACGACAAGCGAAGTTCGACACCCGGGCGGTTCAAGCGAGACAAGGAGGTCCCGATGCTGGTTCTCAGCCGCAAGCCCATGCAGTCGTTGGTGATCGACCAGGAAATCAAGATCACCGTCATCCGGGTCGAGGGGAATCAGGTCCGTCTCGGCATCGAGGCCCCGGGCCACGTCCGTATCCTTCGCGGCGAGTTGGTGGACGAATCCGAGCCGACGACGGAGTATTCCGAGATCCTCCTCGACCTGGCCTCCGCCGCCTCCTGAACGCCGCGCCGACGCCGACACCTCATCCCCATGGCCTCGCCCCGCTCTCCCCGCCCCACCGACGTCGGTGGCGGTCCCCTGGAATCGGCGGTGATAGCATCGTCGCGTGGGTCTGGCTTCGTTCGTCGCGACGCGACCACCGGGATTTCGACGCAACCTTAGATAGTCAAAACCCTTGGAATCGATCCGCCGTGGCTTCGTTCGTCATTCTCGAATGAGTTTCCGCTCATCGACCGGCTCGGCGGCGTTCGTCCTCATGACGCGACGAACAACATCCGCGTCCCCCGCGCAGCCCATCAAGCATGGTGTCCTCCACTTGATCTTGGGGGTCGCCAGGGTCCACCGCTTCGGATTTCTCCATCATGTAGTGCTACACAAAGCGGGCTTTGAGAATCGACCGGAGAAGATTTCTCGGGGGCTGGCTCGCAGAGTTGCTTCCAAGACGTTTGCAGCCAGGCATTTGCACCAATCGGATTCTTGGTGCATGGGCAGGATTTTCCTGCTGGCGTGACATCGATCGCTCCTGAAAGCGGAATGGCGGCTCGCCACCCTGCCGGGATCGAGCATCGACCCTTCGACGCGCTCGGGCGAGCCGCCACGAGCCGTCCTTCCTTCCCTGGTGGGGGAAGGTGCCCCACGCGGGCGGGCGAGGGGGGCGACCCAGGCCGTCGCCTCGCATCCCTCGCGAGTCGGGGGGTGCGACGGCGGCTTCCCCCTCACCCGGCTTCGGCCACTTTCCCCCACCACGGGAGGATGGGCGGGATCGGTCGACGCCGCCGTCACGCGGACGACCCGACGCTTGTCCGCGGGCCGACGTCTCGGGGGCAGGCAAGGTCGCGGGACAACTGTCACGCCGCCCTTCGGAACGCCGCCCCGAATTCCTGCCACTCGGCCCCCCGGCCGCCCCTCCGGCATCCAGTTGGAAGGCCATTCGGAAGAGGGCGTCCGCAAGGCCTTGGGGCACCGCGGGACCGACAGGCGATCCCGTGGGCGATCCGATCGGTATCGGGCCGGCGGCTCCCGGCGGGACATGTGCCGCGCGGTCGATGTGCGACGCGAGGCGCGCAAGGAAACCGGGGCCGCCGCGTGGGGCCCCGGTTCCGTGAGGTCGGGTCAGGTTGGCGCGAGTCGCGGGTCAGATCGGGGGGCCGGCCTCGCCGCCGCCCTCGGCCTCGATATCGTCCTCATTGCCGCCGCTGAACGCCTGGCGGGCGGCGTCGCCGACCAGGAAGTTCTCCAGCGTCAGGGCGATCTTCGGGGCCACGGCGTTCCTGTCCGACTTCAGATACTCGAAGATCAGCGCGACCTTCTGGGGCGAAGTCTTGGTGCCGTAGAGGTAGACCTGCATCTCCCTGGGGTCGCGGTCGACCGTCGCAGTCCGGAAGGTGTTGCTCACTCGCCGGTACCGGACCTGCTTCGTCTCCTCCTTGAACTGCGCCTGGTCGATCTCCGAGCCGGTCGCGTTGCGGATCAGCTCGATGACCTCTTCGTTGAAGTCGCCGCGGGGCGGGGCCTCGGGCTGCGCCGGGTCCCCCTTCTTCGCCGCCGCCTTGGGCAGGTCGACGCGGGCCAGGATGTGGAGGCTCTGCCTGTCGGCGTCCAGGAATGTGTTTTCCAGGTCGAACCGGCCGGGCTCGATCGCGGCGAACTGGAACGTCTGCGTCGGGCCGGCGAGGTTCTTCGGAGGCCGGATGTAGATCCCCAGCTCCTCCAGCCTCCCCTTGACCTCCGGCATCAGGTTCTCGTCCAGCCGCCTCTCATACTTCATGCGCTCCAGCGTCTGCTCGATGCGGTAGTCGTAATTGTTCATCCCGCAGCCGATCGCCAGGAGCGTCCCGAAGCTGATCAGCATCCCGCGCGCGCGTTTCATCAACGAAAGCCCCTCTCGTCTCGCCCCATACCGCTGGGCGACGCCCCCGGCGCGTTTCCGGGGGGCCGGGCCCGTGGTAATCTCAGAATCATAGTCCCCCGGCGCGGCCGACGCCAGGCGCCGCCGTGAATGCGGAGGAGGTCACGCGATGTCCGATCCCGACGACAGCGACCCGGGCTCCGCCCCGTTCCAGATCATCGCCCTGGTCAAGCCGTTCCGGGCCCAGGCGGTGCTGGCGGCGCTGCAGTCGGTCGAGATCCTGGGCGGCTTCGTGCGCGAGGCGATGGGGCACGGCCGGCAGAAGAAGCGCCTGCATCAATACCTGGGGAGCGAGTACAACGCCTCGTTCCTCCCCAAGGTGGAGCTGACCGTCTTCGTGGAGGGGCGCCACCTGGACGCCGCGCTTCGGGCCATCACCGAGAAGGCCCGGACCGGGCGCATCGGCGACGGCAAGATCCTGGTGCTGCGATGCGGGCCGGATCACCTGGCCTGGTGAGCGACGGCCGGCCGAAGGCTTCAGCGGGCCGCCTCGATCCAGAGGACGCGACGGATGGGCGGGGGCTCGTCGGCGTCGAGGTCGACGCGCACCGGCCGTTCCCGCGGGTCCTCGGCGCGGAGCACCCCGTGATCGCCGCGGTCCTCGAACCAGCGGACGATCGCCTCCCCGTCGACCCGCGCGACGACCATCCGGCCGTCCAGCGAGGCCGGGGGCTCCCCCGCGGGGGCGTAGGCGATCAGCGTCCCTCGGGCCAGCACCGGGGCCATCGAATCGTCGGGCGTGGGGAGGCATCGGCCGTCGCGACGGGCGTCGAGCCACTCCCGCTCGCCCCGGCCGCCGTCGGCCCGGAGCATGTCGCGATCGAGCCGGGGCGACGCCGGGGGGGCGTCGGTCGCCCGCTCGTCGGGGAGGGCCTCGGGGAGGCCGTCGGGCCGGCCCCCCACCGCCCGCTCCGCCTCGACGAACCGCGCGGTCGCGATCCCGAGCTCGGGGGGGGCGTTGCCTTCCAGGATCTCCAGGGCGGTGCGCAGCAGCGCCCCGACCGCGCGGCTGGGCCGCGACGGCTCGCTCTCGTGGTCGCGACGGGGCTCGGGCTGGAACTTCGGCCCCTTGCCGTGGAGGAGCCAGCCCGGCTCGGCCGAGGTCAGCTCGATGACCTTGAGGATGACCTCGGCGGGGACGGTCACCCCCCCCTCGTAGTTGTACCAGGTGCGGACCGGGATGCCGAGCTTGCGGGCCATCTCCGGCCCCCCTCGCTCGCCGAACAGTTCCAGCCGCAGGGCCGTCAGCCTCTCCGCGAGTTCGAGCTTCGCGCGCAAGGATTCCGGGAGGGTCTTTCGCCGAGCCATTCGAGGATCCTATCCACAACAGGAGGCCAACGATCGATCGTCGAGGAAACACCGCAAACGGCACGAACCATACGGAATGGCACCGTGGGGCCATTTATAGCAGATGCGAGGGCGTTGGCCAAGACGGATTTCGGCCGGTTGATAAAGTTCAACATGCGCCCCCGCGACGGACGCGGCCGTTGGGGTCAATCCTCGTCGTCGAGCTTCAGGTCCATGAGGAACTGGGCGACGGCGTCGTCCTCGGGCACGGCCCCTCCCTCGCCGATGGAGGCGAGGTCGACCGTGGCGTCCTCGGAGGCCTCGGCGGCGGCCTTCTTCTTGGTCTTGGCGGGGGGGGCGTCGTCCTCCAGGGGGATGGCGTCGTCGGAGCCCCCCGGCAGGTCGCCGACGTCCCCCATCTGGAAGCCGTCCTCGTCGTCCTCCACGATGGCGACCTCGAAGTCGTCGGCCTCGTCGACCTCGACCGCGTCGACGACGTCCTGCTCGGAGGTATCCCCCATCGGGGTCGGGACGGGGGTCGCCGGGGCCGCGCCGCCGGCCGGGTCGACGCGGAGCGCGACGCCGCCGATGGAGATGACGTCGCCGACCTTCAGCGGCTGCTGCCCGAGGACGCGCAGGCCGTTGACGTAGGTGCCGTTGGAGGAGCCCAGGTCGCGGAGCATCAGCCGGCCGTCGGACTCGAAGATCTCGCAGTGGCGGCGGCTCACCTGCGACGAGCGGATCCGGATGACGCAGTCGTCGTGCCGGCCCACGCTGTTGACGCCGTCGATCAGGCGTAGGGCGGCGACGTCGCTCCGCCCCTTCAGGACCTGGAGTGTGTAGTTCATCGCGAATCGATCTCGGCTGCTATCGGGGCCGCGGGTGGGGGCGCGAGGGGGCCGGGGGACGACCGCGGGGCGCTCGCGCCTCCCTGACGAAAGTATAGCCTTGGGGCGCGGCGAGCAAATGGAAAACCGCGGCCCCCCCGCATCCCCCCCCTCCCCCGCCCGGGGGCGAATTTCGAGATTTCGGGGGCGGCCGCTTGCATTCCCCGCGAGGCCACGTATAGTAGGTCTACCGCCGACGCGAGGGACGTCAAACGCCCCTCACCCTGGTTGGCGGACCGGCCCACGCGGCCGAGTTTCGCGGGAGTAGCTCAGGGGTAGAGCACCACGTTGCCAACGTGGTTGTCGTGGGTTCAAATCCCATCTCCCGCTCTCTTGAATAGCCATCTGGGTTGGCGCTTTCGCTCGAGCGCGTCGGTTGCGTGTTGGCGAGTCAAGCCGCCCAGCCCGACGTGACCCGAGGAAACGCCTCTCATGACATCCGGCGAAGAGCTTCAGTCGACCCCCGTCGAGCCCACGGAAGCCGAGACGGTGCAGGCCGAGCCCGAGAAGCGGAAGCTCGAACTCGACGTCCAGATCGCGGACGCCGGCGCCTGCAAGAAGCATGTCACGATCACGATCCCTCGGGCGGAGATCGACCGCCAGTACGAGGAGTCGCTGGGGACCCTCCAGAAGGAGGCCCAGGTCCCCGGCTTCCGCGCCGGCAAGGCGCCCAAGACGCTCGTCGTGAAGCGGTTCAAGAAGCAGGTCGCCGATCAGGTGAAGTCGACCCTGCTGATGGAGACGCTGGACCAGGTCGACCGCGACTACCAGCTCAACCCCATCACCCAGCCCAAGCTGGACGTGGCCGCCATCGCCCTGCCCGACGAGGGTCCGCTCACCTTCGACATGGAGGTTGAGGTCCGCCCCGAGTTCGCGATCCCCTCTTACCAGGGCCTGAAGGTCAAGCGGCCGGTCCGGAACATCTCGGACAAGGACGTCGACCTCCAGTACGATCGCTTCCTGGAGCGGTACGCCCGCGTCGTCCCCCGCCTCGAGGGGGGCGCCGAGATCGGCGACTACGTCACGGCCGACCTCTCCTTCGTCCGCGACGACGGCTCGGTCATCAACGAGGTCAAGGAGATCCAGTTCCGGCTCCAGCCCGAGCTGCGTTTCCAGGACGGCCGCGTCCCCGAGATGGGGAAGGCCCTCGTCGGGGTCAAGCCGGGCGAGACCCGCGAGGCCGAGGCCGAGCTGGGCAGCGCCGTCTCCGACCCGGAGCTTCGCGGCGCCAAGGTGAAGGTCCAGGCGGTCGTCCACGACCTGAAGACGCTGGAGCCGCCCAAGGTCGACCAGGAGTTCCTGGACTCGATCGGGTTCGAGAGCGTCGACGAGCTGCGCGAGGCCGTCCGCGACGCCCTGGCCCGCCGGGTCGACTCGCAGCAGCGGCAGGCGGTCCGCCGCCAGGTGCTCGACGCCCTGATCGAGGCCACGCCGTTCGAGCTGCCCCCCGACCTGGTCTCCCGCCAGGAGAAGAGCACCGCCAACCGGCTCGTCATGGAGCTGCGCGACGAGGGCTTCTCCCCGGATGACATCCGCGCCCGCCAGGCCGAGATCCGGGCCAACGCCCACGAGATGACCCTCCGCTCGCTCAAGGAGTTCTTCATCCTCGCGAAGATCGCCGAGGCCGAGGACATCAAGGTCGAGGCCGAGGACCTGGAGGCCGAGATCGAGGCGATGGCCGAGCGCACCGGCGAGAACGTCCGCCGCGTCCGCGCCCGGGTCGAGAAGGAAGGGCTCGACGACGCCCTGGCGACCCAGATCTTGGAGCGCCGGGCCCTGGAGCACATCCTCAAGTCGGTCGAGTACGAGGATGTCGCCGTCGACGAGCCCGAGGTCGCCGTCGAGACCCTCGACGAGGCCGCGACCCCCGAGCGCGCCGACGCCGGGGAATCCGACGACGAGACCGCCCCGGCGTGACCCCGCCGTAGCGGACCCCCTTGAATTTCGGCCGCCGGCCCCTCCAATAGCATGTCGAGGAGAGGCCGCGCGGCCGTCTCGCCACCACTCGTCACCGAAAGGGACCGTCCATGGCCTTCGACCACCCGCTGGCGGAACCGAAGCTCCAGCGCCATCGCGACTACGCGCGCCAGAGGCAGATGACCCTCGGCGACCTGCTGCTCGAGAACCGGATCGTGTTCCTGGAAGGCGTGATCGACGACGCCGTCGCCAACGCGACGGTGATGAAGTTCCTCTACCTCCAGTACGAGAACCGGACGCAGGGGATCAGCTTCTACATCAACAGCCCCGGCGGCAGCGTCAGCAGCACGCTGGCGATCTACGACACGATGCAGTTCATCGAGTGCCAGATCGCCACCTACTGCATCGGCCTGGCGGCCTCCGGCGGGGCGGTGCTCCTGGCCGGCGGCAGCAAGGGCCGGCGGTTCTCGCTGCCGCACTCCAAGATCATGATCCATCAGCCTTACGGCCAGGTCGGCGGCCAGGTCTCGGACATCGAGATCCAGGCCGAGGAGATCATCAAGAGCCGTCAGGTCATTAACGAGATCCTCGCCCTCCACACGGGCCAGCCGATCGAGCAGATCGCCCGGGACACCGAGCGCGACCGCTACCTGACCGCGCAGCAGGCGAAGGAATACGGCCTGGTCGACGAGGTCGTCGGGCGCATCGGCGGCCTCAAGGGCGCCGACGGCGTCCCCGCCCCGACCCCCGGCACCTACTGATCCGAGATCCGTTCCGGGACGAGGACGAACTCCACCGCGGCGCCGGGCCCATCCGCCCGACGCGCCGCCTGTCCGAGGGCTCACACCGATGCCACTGGTTCCCATCGTCATCGAGCGCAGCGGCCGCGAAGAGCGGGCGATGGACATCTATTCGCGCCTGCTCCAGGACCGCATCATCATCCTGGGGACCGCGATCGACGACAACGTCGCCAACCTGGTCGTCGCCCAGATGCTGGTCCTGGCCCATCAGGACGCCAAGGCCGACATCCACCTGTACATCAACAGCCCCGGCGGCAGCGTCACCGCCGGCATGGCGATCTACGACACGATGCAGTGGGTCCCCTGCGACGTGGCCACCTACTGCATGGGCCAGTGCGCCAGCATGGGCTCGCTGCTGATGTCGGCCGGGGCCGCGGGCAAGCGGTACGCCCTGCCGAACAGCCGGATCATGATCCACCAGCCGCTCGCCGGCATGGAAGGGACCGCCACCGAGATCCTGATTCACGCGGAGGAATTCGTCCGCATGAAGAAGGCCCTCAACGACATCTACCGCAAGCACACCGGCCAGTCGCTGGAACGCCTGCAGCAGGACACCGACCGCGACCGCTTCATGTCGCCCGAGGAAGCCAAGGACTACGGCCTCATCGACCATGTCGTCGATCGCGCCCCGGCCTTCCCGACCCGGACGGCCGAGGAGCCCGAGAAGTCCTGAGCCTCGCGACGGGTCTCCCCGATCTCCGAAACGCCGCGCCTCCGGGCGCGGCGTTTTTTCGTTTCCGGCCGACGGGCATGCGACATCGAGACACACCGTCGGCCCTCGCCGGCCCTCCCTTCTCCCCTCGTGGGAGAAGGGAGGGGATTCGCGACAGGACCCCGCTTCGCGTTCATGCCCGAATCGGTGTCGGGTCGTCAGCCGGGCGGGGGATGGGACGCGCATCGTTCGCGCGATGGACCGACGCGCGCCGTCACTTCCGGGACGGGGTCGGGGGGGCTTCCTCTTCCTCGTCCAGCGGCTCGACCGAGTCCTCGGGGGCGAAGCCGGGCTTGGCGCCCTTGCCCCCCTTGGAGAAGAGTTTCGCGATGATGGTCCCGCCGCGGAATAGGCGGAGCATGGCCGGTGTCGGCAGGTTCTCGATATGGCCATACCAGTCTGTGACCATCTTCGTGAAGGCGAGCATCTTGTTGAGCTGCTCGCGGGTGTAGGCCTCCGCGTCGCCCCCCGCCTCGGCCTCCTCGATGCAGTGCTCCAGCAACGAGATGGTCGGGTCCATCTCGCGGCGGCGGCGCTCGGCCATGATGACGCGGAACGTGTCCATCACGTCCTTCAGGGCCTCGAAGCGGTCGCGACGGTCGCCGATGATGTGGACCCGGCGCACCACGCCCCAGGTGATCAGCTCGCGGAGGCTCGTCGAGACGTTCGACCGGCTCACGTCCAGCAGCGAGCTGATCTCCTCCGCGTCCAGCGCGGTCGGGGCGATGAACAGCAGGGCGTGGACCTGGGCCATCGTGCGGTTGATGCCCCAGGCCTGGCCCATCTCGCCCCAGTGGAGCACGAACTTCTGCGCGGCAGGCGTCATTTCCACGATAGATCACCGCTCCGTCTGGTTGGACAGTTTCTACAGAAAACTTACAGCCTGTGAAACGTCCGAACAAGTGGAAACGCGATGAAATTTCCGAAATCGACGTCGCCGTCGGCGTGGGCGTCAGGGTTTGCCGGCCTCCTCGGCGGCGGGCTTGGCGGGCTTGCGCTTCTGGAAGTCGATGGCGGCGGAGTTGATGCAGTAGCGGAGGCCGGTGGCGGTGGGGCCGTCCTCGAAGACGTGTCCCAGGTGGGAGTTGCACTTCTTGCAGAGGACCTCGGTGCGGGTCATGAAGAGGCTGTGGTCGGCCTCCTCCTGGATCTCCTTGTCGCCGACCGGCTTGTCGAAGCTGGGCCAGCCGCAGTCGGAGTCGAACTTGGAGGACGAGTCGAACAGGGGGGTGCCGCAGCCGCCGCAGCGGTAGACGCCGTCCTCGCGGTGGTTCCAGTACTTGCCGGTGAAGGCGCGCTCGGTCCCCTTCTCGCGGAGGATGCGGTACTGCTCCGGGGTGAGCTTCTTGCGCCACTCTTCCTCGGTCCTGGGGATGTCGGCCGTTGGGGTCTCGTCTGGGGTGGGCATGTCCTTGGCGGTCTCCTTGGTGGGGGCGGCCTTCGGCTTCGGCGCCTGGTCGACGGGCTTGTCGTCCTGGTAGCCGGCGAAGGCCGCGAAGGCCAGGGTCGCGACGATGGCGGGGACGAGCAGCGCGGCGAGCATCTTCCGGTCGTTCATGAGAATTGGTCCTCCTGGCCGCATTTTACGCGCGGGGATGGAAGAGGAGGCGGTAAAACCGCAGGAAGCCGGCGACGAGCCGACCGTCGCCGTAGGGGAAGAGTTGGGGGCGGAAGCCTCCCGCCCGACGGGTGAACAGGACCTGGGGGGCGACGAACTCCCGGAGGCCGATCGCGCCATGGGTCCGGCCATGGCCGCTGGCCTTGAAGCCGCCGAACGGCGCCGCGGCCGAGGCGGCGGGCGTGACGGCCTCGTTGACGCCGACCGTCCCGGCGGTCACCCGGCGCGCCACGTCGCGGGCGGCGGCTCGGTCGGAGCCCCAGACGCTCGCGGCGAGCGCCATGTCGGCGTCGTTCGCCGCGGCGACGGCCGCGTCGGCGTTTTCGAACCCCCGGACCAGCACGACCGGGCCGAACGCCCCCTCCAGGGCCCGTTCCGACTCCGGGGTCCGGCCCAGCAGGACCGTCGGTTCGTAATAGCATCCGGCACCTTCGATCGCCCGGCCGCCGGCGAGCACCTCGGCGCCGGCGTCGACGGCCGCGCGGATCGTCGCGTGGAAATGGTCGCGGGCGGCGGGGTCGATCATCGGGCCGACGTCCACGCCGGGGTTGCTCGGGTCGCCGACCACGAGGCGCCCGGCGGCATCGGCCAGCGAGCGCGCCCAGGGCTCGGGGTCGCCGACGACCAGCACGCGTTTGACCGCCACGCAGGTCTGGCCGCAACCGACGAACGCCCCCCATAAAAGGGCGCGGGCCGTTGAATCCCTCGGCGCGTCGGGGAGGACGATGGCCGGGTCGTAGCCCGACAGCTCCGCGACGGCCGGCACGCCCCGGGCGGCGGCCGCCTGGAGCACCTTCCGCCCCGTCGCCACGCCGCCGGTGAACAGCACCTTGTCGATGGGGGCCTCCAGCAACGCGGCGCCGACGTCCCCCCTGCCCCGCAAGGTCGCGACGAGCCCCTCTGGGAAGCCGGCCTCGTCGAGGCTCGCTCGAAGCCGCTCGCCGGTCGCGACGGCCAGTTCCGACGGCTTCCACGCCACGCCGCAGCCGGCGGCCAGCGCGTGGGCGATCGGGCCGGCGTTGAGGAACAGCGGATAATTCCAGGTGCCGATCATCCCGACCACGCCCACGGGCCGCTGACGAAGGCGTCCAACGGGCATCATCAGCATGCGCTGCCACGAGGGGCCAATGCGTTCGTCGGCCAGGACCGACCCGGCGCGCTTGACGGTCCAGCGGAGGGCGTCGAGCGTGGGGACGACGTCGCCGGCCATGGCCTCGGGCGTTGGCTTGCCGATCTCGTCGCGGATCAGGTCGGCCCAGGCGTCGGCGTCGCGGGCGAGGATCCGCCGCCACCGTTCGATGGGCCGCCGGCGCTCTCGCCAGGGGAGTTCGGCCCAGGCCTCCTGGGCGCGACGCGCCCCGTCGACGAGCGCCGCCACGTCGCCCGGGGGCGTCGGCGCGACGCGGCCGACCTCGGCGCCGGTGGCCGGATTGCGGGTGACGAGGTCGGGGTCGACGGCGGTCGCCATGCGTGATCCTCCGGGGGGGCGTGGGCCGCTCCCCTGGGGGAGCATACCAGGATACGCCCCGCGCGCCCCGTCGGATCGGCGCGAGGCCGCTCACTCGGCCTTTTTCATCAACTCATCGACGCCCGACCAGAGGGCCTCCCATGCGGCCCGCTCGTCCTCGGGCAGGCCGGCGAGACGGTCGGCGTCGCGGATGCTCGCGAGGTCGGGGTCGCCCTGCCAATGGCGGAGGACCTTGGAAATCTCCTCCCGGGATTCGGGAGGGCCCGATCCCAGGAGCCTCGACCAGACATCCGCCTCGGACTTCAGCCAGGCGAGGGCCCGGCCGCGCAAGCGGACCTTCTCGGAATGGTCGGCCGGAGGGTCGACCCCCTTCCCGTCGGCGGCCAGGACGGCGGCGCAGGCGGCGTTGTAGGCGTGCAGCGTCCGACGGTCCTCGGCGAGGCCGGGCTCGGCGTCGAGCGCCTCGCCCCACAGCCTGGCGGCAAGGGCGAAGCGCCTCGTCTGGTAAGCACGCAAGCCTAGCTTCAGCCGCTCCGCGGCGTCCTTCGGGGCCTTGCCTTCCAGCACCCCCTTCAACTCCGGGTCGGCGACCGCCGGTCGGGGGTCGTCACGCCGGAATTCGGCCAGCTCGCGCTGTGCCCGCGCGAACCCTTCCGTGTCGCCACGTTCCTGCTCCAGGAGGAGCAAGGCTTGCAATTGGCGCTCGCGAGCCGTCAGGATCGGGGGGTTGGCGGGGCTGGCGGCCAGGGCCTTCCGGTGCCAGGAGCCGGACTCCAGCATCCGCTCGCGCGCCTCGTCGAGGCGAGCGGAGTGGATGTCGCACCCGGCAAGGTTGAGCAGGATGGCGCCGAGGGCGCTCGCGAAATCGGGAGAGCCCGGCTGGTCGCGAGCCAGGCGACGAAACGTCTCCTCGGCCTGCTCCAGGCACGCCCTGGCCTTGTCCACCCGCCCCGAGACGGCGTGCAGGACTCCGAGGTTGGCGTGGCAATTGGCCAGCAGGGCGTGGTGGGCGACGACGTCTGGGTGGTCGCGGGCCAGCCGCTCGCCAATCTCGATCGCGCGCCCGAACGCCGGCAACGCGTCGTCGGCCCGCCCCGAACCGTTCAGCAGCGAGGCGAGGCCGAAGTGAGCCTTCGCCAGGGCGGCGTGATGCCCGACGACGCCGGGCTGATCGCGGGCCAGCCGCTCGCCGATCTCGATCGCCCGCTCGAAGCACCTTCGCGCGTCGTCGACCCGCGCCGCGATCAGGAATTGCCAGCCGAGGGCGTCGCGAGCCGCCGCCAGCTCGGCCCGGTATTCGGGGACGTCGGGATGGTCTCGGGCCAGGCGCTCGCCGATCTCGGCCGCCCGCTCGACGGCCTCGACCCCCTCGGCGACCCGCCCCCCCTTCAAGTAATGAAGGCCGAGGTTCCTGTGGCTGGTCGCCAGGAAAGCCTGGCTCGCGGCCACGGCGGGCTGGGCCCGGGCGACGCGCTCGCCCAGCTCGACCGCCCGCTCGAACGCCCGCCGAGCGTCGTCGACCCGCCCGGCGGCGCTGAGCACGGTGCCCGAGTTGATCCGGACCCTCGCCATCTGGGCGTCGTAGCATGCGCAGGCGGCATGCTCGCGGGCCAGGCTTTCGGCGAGCTCGATCGCCCGTCCGTTGGCCTTGAGCGCCTCGTCGACGCGGCCGGCGTCAATGAGCAGGACGCCAAGGATGTCGTAAGCGGTCGATAGGTTGGCCCGATGGAAGACGACGTCGGGCTGCTCGCCCGCCAGGCGTTCGCCAACCTCGATCGCGCCCGCGAGCGCCGCCAGCGCCTCGTCGACGGAGCCGGTTCGCGCCAGCAAGGCACCGAGGTCGACTCGACCCCTCAGCAAAAGGGCCCGGTGGCCGACGATCTCGGGCTGCTCGCCCGCCAGGCGTTCGCCGATCTCGAGCGCGCGAAAGAGCGCCGCTCGCGCCTCGTCGACTCGGCCCGCGTTGCCCATCAGGCCCCCGAGGTAGGTCAGGGCGCTCGCCAGGCCGGCGTGGTGCCCGAGGACGTCTGGGCGGACGACGGCCAGCCGCTCGAGGATGTCCGCTGACTGCCGGAAGGTCCGAATCGCTTCCTCCTTGTCGCCGATCTGGTCGGTGAGAATGGCGTGCGCGCCGATGGCGTCCGCGAGCCGGAACAGCGTCTCGGGCCGGGGGGCGGCCTCGGACTGGAGGCGATCGCGGAGGCGACCGAAGAAGGACAACGGTTCCCGCAGCAACGCCTCGCGAAGTGGCCCCAGCGTGGGGTTAAACCTCAGCTCCGGGTTGGCGATGATGGCGTCGTTGAACCGCTTCACGGCGTCGATCGCCTCGGACTCGTTCGCCTCCGCCCGCTCGCGCTGGAGGTCCAGTTCCAGGTTGATGGCGGCGAGGCGGGCGTTGGCCCGCGACTGAGAGGCCACGAGAACGCCCAGAGCCGCGATGGCCACCAGTCCCGCCGCGCCGGCGGCGGTGACGCTGACGCGGTGGCGGGTCAGCCAGCGGATCAGGCCCCGAGTCCACGGCTCGGGATACGCCTCGACTCGCTCGTCCGCCAGCCAGCGCTCGACGTCCTCGGCCAGGGCCTTGGCGGAGGGATAACGCGAGGCCGGGTCGGCGGCCATCGCCTTCAGGACGACCGCCTCCAGCGCGGGGTCGATGGAGGCGTCGATGGCCCGAGGGGGCGGGAAATCACCCGCCCTCACCGCGACCAGCACGTCCGACGGCGGCCCCTCGAACGGGGCGCGGCCGGTCAGGAGGCAGTAGAGCGTCGCCCCCAGCGAATAGACGTCCGACCGCGGCCCGAGGCCCTCCAACTCGCCGCGGGCCTGCTCCGGGCTCATGTACGCGGGCGTCCCCATCGCCTGGCCGGGGATCGTCGCCGACCCGTCGCCCCCCGACGAGGTGGACAGGGCGCCCTCCGGGGAGCCGGGTTCGGAGACGCCCGTCGCCCTGGCGAGCCCCCAGTCGAGCACCAGCGTCTCGCCGTGCTTGCCGACGATCACGTTGCCCGGCTTGATGTCGCGGTGGATCACCCCCCGCGAGTGGGCGTATTCGATGGCCTCGCAGACGTCGGTGAACTTCTTCAGCAGCCGGCGGAACGCCAGCGAGCCGTCCGGCCCGGATGTCGGCCCCTCGTGGAACGCCTCGATCGCCTGGCGGAGCGACGCGCCTCGGACGAGCCGCATGGCGTAGAACGGCCGTCCGTCGCCCTGCCGGCCCAGCCCGTGGACCGGCACGATGCCGGGGTGCTCCAGGCGGCCGGTGATCTCGGCCTCGATCAGGAACCGGCCGCGGCTGCCCGGGTCGTCGGCGTGGTCCTCGCGGATCCGCTTGAGGGCCACCTCGCGGTTCAGCTCCGAGTCCAGGGCGACGTACACGACTCCCAGCCCCCCCTCGGCGTGGCGCCGGAGGATCCGGTAGCGGCCGGCCCCGGGAGTCGGGCCGGGCTCGACGGCAGGGCCGGACGAGGCGGGCGCGGGGCACGATCGAGTCCGGTCGGGGTCGGCCTCGGGGTCGGACTCGGTCGAGGCGGCGACCTCGGCCCGCGCGGCCAGGTCGGCCCGCTGGGCCTCGTCGAGGCACCCCATCGCGACCAGATGGTCGTCGATCGGGCGGGAATCGTCGACGAGCCAGGCGCGGAACGCGTCGACGAGCTGATCTCCCCGGATCAGGCCGGCCCGGAGGGCGAGGAGTCCGCGCGGGAGATGGGGGTCTGCCGACTGGCGCATCCGGCTCCCTCCAATCGACATGCACGAGAAATGGCGATGCCGCCGATGTTACCCGCGCGGCGGGCCCTGGGCCAGATTTTTCCGGACGAATGCGAATCATTCCGCCCAAGGGGGCCGGCCGGGGAAAATTGGATTTCTCTTTGAGAATCGCCGAAGCGAGGTTTATGATCCAGTTGCAAGGGTCCGGGCGTAGCGCCCCCTCCGATCCCTCCATCCTCTCCCCGCCCCTGCTTCCGACCGCAGACCTCAGGAGCGACGAAATGACCGATCCGAAGACGGGTGCCTCGCGCCGGGACTTCCTCAAGACGGGCGGCGCGGTCGCCGCCGCCGCGACGCTGGCGCAGGCCGCCTCCCCGCTGGTCCACGCCGGCGAGGACAACACGATCCAGGTCGCCCTGATCGGCTGCGGCGGCCGCGGCACCGGCGCCGCCGAGAACGCGCTGTCGACGCAGAGCGGGCCGATCAAGCTGGTCGCGATGGCCGACGTGTTCGAGGACAAGCTCAACGGCAGCTATTCGCAGCTGGAGAAGACGTTCAGCCCCGAGTCCGGGCAGCTGGACGTGCCGGCGGAGCGGAGGTTCCTCGGTTTCGACGCCTATCGCAAGGCGATCGACTGCCTGAAGCCGGGCGACGTGGCGATCTTCGCCACCCCGCCGGCGTTCCGCTGGCTGAACTTCGCCTACGCCATCGAGAAGGGCGTCCACGTCTTCATGGAGAAGCCCGTCACCGTCGACGGCCCCACCTCCAAGAGGATGCTGGAGCTGAACGAGAAGGCGATGGCGAAGAACCTGAAGGTCGGCGTCGGCCTGATGTGCCGCCACTGCAAGGCCCGCGGCGAGCTGATCGACCGCGTCCGCTCGGGGGAGATCGGCGACATCGTCACGATGCGGGCCTACCGCCAGACCGGCCCGGTCGGCGTGGCCTTCGTGCCGCCGAAGCCCGACGACATCAGCGAGGTCGCGTACCAGATCCGCAAGTTCCACGGCTTCCTGTGGGCCTCCGGCGGCTGCTACAGCGACTTCCTCATCCACAACGTGGACGAGTGCTGCTGGGTGAAGGACGCCTGGCCGGTCAAGGCCGAGGCCGCCGGCGCCCGGACCTACCGCGACGACTGCATCGACCAGAACTTCGACACCTACTCCGTCGAGTACACCTTCGACGACGGCTCGAAGTTCTTCCTGGGCGGCCGCAACATCGACGGCGTGAAGTCGGAGTTCGCCAGCTACGCCCACGGGTCGAAGAACTCGGCGGTGATCTCCACCAACTCGCACTCGCCGGCCAAGTGCCGCATCTACAAGGGCCAGAAGCTCGGGTCCCGCAAGGACCTGCTGTGGGCCTTCCCCCAGCCCGAGCCGAACCCGTACCAGCTCGAGTGGGACCACCTGGTCGAGGCGATCCGCAACGACCACCCGTTCAACGAGGTCGAGCGCGGCGTGAAGGCCAGCCTGGTCACGTCGATGGGCCGCATGGCCGCCCACACCGGCCAGGTGATCACCTACGACGAGATGCTGAACTGCGAGCACGAGTTCGCCCCCGACCTGGCCAACCTGACGATGGACGGCCCGGCCCCGCTGCAGCTCCTCCCCGACGGGAAGTACCCCATCCCGCGGCCGGGCATCGTCCGGGACCGCGAGTTCGGCTGATCCCGGCCGCCCCCCCGACGGGGCCACGGCGCGAGGGAGGCCCCGGGCGCGACCACGGTCGGCGCCCGGGGCCTTCGTCCGTCGGGCGACGGCCTTTACATCCGCGCCGGCGATCGCCAGAATGGCGGTTTGCTCCGGGGAGCGTTGTCCGTTGGCGGTGAGGGGCCGACCCGTGTACGAAGAGGCGATCCAGAAGGCCGAGGTCCTGATCGCGGCCCTCGGCTACATGCGCAAGTTCCACGGCCGGTTCACCGTGATCAAGGTCGGCGGGTCGGTCATGGAAGATCCCGAGTCGCTCCGCGCCCTGCTGGTCGACGTGGTCTTCATGCAGACGGTGGGGATGCGGCCGGTGCTGGTCCACGGCGGCGGCAAGGCGATCACCGCCGCGATGGAGCGGGCCGGCCTGGAGCCGCGCTGGGTCAAGGGCCGCCGCTACACCGACGACGCCACCCTGGAGATCGTCGCGCGCGTGCTGGCCGAGGAGATCAACGCCGACATCGCGCGGCACATCAGCAAGTTCGGCGGCCGGGCCTCCGGGCTGCACCACAAGACCCACCAGTGCCTCTACGGCCGCCGGCTGACCATGCCAGGCGACGACGGCGAGCCGGTGGACCTGGGCCGGGTGGGCGAGGTGACCGAGGTCGACGTCCTGCCGATCGAGAACCTCTGCCTGGCCGGCGTCGTCCCCGTGCTCCCCTCGCTGGCCGAGGACGAGGACGACGAGGAGAAGCTGCTGAACGTCAACGCGGACACCGCCGCCGCGGCGGTCGCGCAGGCGCTCCGGGCCGACAAGCTCGTGTTCCTCACCGACACCCCCGGCATCCTCCGCGACCGCGACGACCAATCCAGCCTGATCTCCGCGCTGACCCCCGACGAATGCCGCGACCTGATCCGCGAGGGGATCATCGACAGGGGGATGATCCCCAAGGTCGAGGCGTGCCTGAGCAGCCTGGAGGCCGGCGTGCGCAAGACGCACGTGATCGACGGCCGGCTGCGGCACTCGCTCTTGCTGGAGATCTTCACCGAGAGCGGCGTCGGCACCGAGATCGCCGTCGACGAGCACGCCGACCGGGCCTCCCCCGCCGGCAGGCGCCCCGTCGTCGTCCGCTGAACGGCCGGCCGGCCGGCCCCCACCCCGACCCGACCCTCGCCATCGCCGCGAAGGGGGGCGACGCGAGATCCCTCGCCCCCCCCTCGTCCCTGGAGCCCCCCCCTTGGCACACGCGCCGACCCCTCACGCATCCTCGCGGGAGACCATCGCCGAGTTCGAACGCTACGTCGTGCCGAACTACAGGCGCTACCCGGTCTCGCTCGTCCGCGGCGAGAACTCCTGGATCTGGGACGCCGAGGGGACGCGCTACCTGGACTTCTTCCCCGGCTGGGGATGCAACCTGATCGGCCACTGCCCCCCGCGCGTGGTGGAGGCCGTGCGCGAGCAGGTGGGCGAGCTGATCCACGTCCCGAACACCTGGTACATGGAGGCGCAGGGGCGGTTCGCCCGCGCCCTCTCCGAGCGTTCGTTCGGCGGCCAGTGCTTCTTCTGCAACAGCGGGGCCGAGGCCAACGAGGCCGCCATCAAGGTGGCCCGCGCCCACGGCGCGCCGAAGGGCAAGTTCAAGATCGTCACGATGGAGGGGGGCTTCCACGGCCGCACCTACGCCGCGCTGACGGCCACCGCGCAGCCCAAGTACCACGAGGATCTGGGGCCGATGCTCCCCGGCTTCGCGTACGTCAAGTACGACGACGTGGACGCCGTCGCCGCGGCGATCGACGACCAGACGGCCGCCGTGATGCTGGAGCCCGTGCAGGGCGAGGGGGGCGTCAAGATCCCCTCGGCCGACTACCTCCCCCGGCTCCGCGAGTTGTGCGACCGGACCGGGACGCTGCTGATCCTGGACGAGGTCCAGACGGGGATGGGCCGGACAGGCGAGTGGTTCGCGTACCAGCACTCGGGGGTCGTCCCCGACGTCCTGACCTGCGCCAAGGCGCTGGCCGGGGGGATCGCCGCCGGGGTGATGATGGCGAAGCCCGAGGTCGCCGCGTCGCTCCGGCCGGGGATGCACGCCTCGACGTTCGGCGGCAACCCGATCGCCTGCCGCGCCGGCCTCGCGACGGTGGAGACCATCGAGGCCGACGGCCTGCTGCCCCGCGGCGCCGAGATCGGCGAGCGGTTCCGCGCCCGCTTCCATGCCCTCCGGGACGAAATGCCCGGGAAGATTCGCGAGATCCGCGTCCTCGGGACGATGATCGGCCTGGACCTGACGTTCGACGCCTCGGCCGTCGTGGCCGGGTGCCTGTCGCGCCAGCTCCTGATCAACGCGACCCACGGCCACGTCGTGCGACTCCTGCCGGCCCTGACCATCGCCGACGAGCAGATCGACGCGGGCTGCGACATCCTTGCCGAGGTCTTGCGGGAGACGAACCCCTGAAAAGCTCCAAGCCACGCGGGTCGATGCGAACCCAACACCCCGTCGCGGCTCGCGACGACGAGAGCGACGGCCGGCCCCGCCCCTCGCATTTCCTGGATCTTCGCGGCCTGACCCCGGAGTCGGCCCGCGCCCTGCTCGACCGCGCCGCGGCGATGAAGGCGGGGGCGATCGGCGGGCCGCCGCTGGCGGGCAAGACGCTGGGCCTGGTCTTCGAGAAGCCGTCGCTGCGGACGCGCGTCAGCTTCGAGGCCGCCTGCACCCGGCTGGGCGGGAACTCCATCTTCATCCGGGGCAAGGACGCCGGCATGGGCGTCCGGGAGAGCGTGGCCGACTTCGCCCGCGTGCTCAGCCAGTACGTCGACGCGCTCGCCGTGCGGACGTACGCCCACGCGACGCTGGAGGAGCTGGCCCGGCACGCCACGATCCCGGTCGTCAACGCCCTCTCCGACGACGCCCACCCCTGCCAGGCCATGGCCGACATGCTGACGCTGGCCGAGCTGAAGCCCGCGCTCGCCGGCCTGAGGCTGGCCTTCATCGGCGACGGCAACAACGTGGCGATGTCGCTGGCCGAGGCCGCCGCCCTGCTGGGGGTCGACTTCGTGCTGGCCTGCCCTGAAGGGTATGAGTATCCGGAGCCCTTCGTCCGGGCGTTCGCCGAACGCTTCCCGGGCGCCGAGCTGGCCGTCGTCCACGATCCCCGGGCCGCCGCCGACTCGGCCGACGCCGTCTACACCGACGTCTGGGCCAGCATGGGGCAGGAGCACGAGGCCGACAGCCGCCGCGAGATCTTCGCCCCGTTCCAGGTCGACGAGGAGCTGATGGCCGCGGCGAAGCCCGACGCCGTCTTCCTCCATTGCCTCCCCGCCCATCGGGGCGAGGAGGTCACCTCCAGCGTCCTCGACGGACCCCGGAGCCGCGTCTTCCAGCAGGCGGCGAACCGCATGTACTTCCAGATGGCGCTGCTCGAATCCCTCGTCCGGGATCGATCGGCCGCCGAGCGCCTCCGCCCCTGAAAGAGATCCCCATGCCCCGACGCGACGGACGCAACGACGACGACCTCCGGCCGGTGACGATCGTCCCCGGCTTCGCCAGGAACTGCGCCGGGAGCGTGCTGTACACCTGCGGCGGGACGACCCTGCTGGTCACGGCCCAGATCGCCGAGGGGGTGCCTCCGTTTTTGGAGGGCAAGGGGGTCGGCTGGCTGACGGCCGAGTACGCGATGCTCCCCGGCAGCACGCCGACGCGGGTCTCGCGGCGGACCGACGGCCGGGCGACCGAGATCCAGCGGCTGATCGGCCGGAGCCTCCGCGCGGTGGTCGACCGCCAGGCGCTCGGCCCGTGGACGGTCCACGTCGACTGCGACGTCGTCAACGCCGACGGCGGCACCCGCACCGCGGC
Source organism: Paludisphaera sp. (assembly GCF_037189885.1). Taxonomy (NCBI): domain Bacteria; kingdom Pseudomonadati; phylum Planctomycetota; class Planctomycetia; order Isosphaerales; family Isosphaeraceae; genus Paludisphaera; species Paludisphaera sp. The sequence goes on along the minus strand of NZ_JBBCIR010000010.1, from coordinate 191,173 downwards.
GATCACCGGCGCGTACGTCGCCGTGGCGCTGGGCCTCCGCAATCGGCTCGGCCCCGAGCGGGCCGCGGCGGTCCTCAAGGATTCGGTCGCGGCGGTGAGCGTCGGGATCGTCGAGGGTCGGCCCGTCCTGGACCTGGACTACTCCGAGGACTCCCGCGCCGACGTCGACGCCAACGTGGTCCGGCTGGGCTCCGGGGGGCTGGTGGAGGTCCAGGGGACCGGCGAGGGAGGCGTCTTCTCGCGCGCCCAGCTCGACGCCCTGATGGACCTGGCGGAGGCCGGCATCGACCGCCTTGGCGTCATCCAGCGCGACGCCATCGGGGGCTGATCGCGGCCGATCGCTCTGGGCGGGCCGGCGTGCTTCTGCTAAAGTCCCGCGCGTGTCCCGCCGGGGCCGCCACGAGGGCGAGCCTCGCCCCGCGCGGGGACCTTCGCGAATCACGTCATTGACTCGGGACGAGGGCCGCGGGCCCGCGCCACGTCCCGGCGGCCGATGATCCGACAAGGAGGGGGATCGTCCATGAAGAAAACCGTCGCAGCGCTGGCACTGGTCGCGGCCCTGGCGGGCGGGGCCGCCCGCGGCCAGAACATCCCGGAGCAGACCGTCGAGGTCATCCCGGACCTGACGAGCCCGGACCAACTCAAGGATCCGTCGGGCATCCTCCCGGACGACCCGATCGAGCCCTTCCTGCTCACCAAGCAGAACGGCCCGTTCATGGTCCTGGCGAAGACCTTCCGCGGGCCCGACTCGGATCGGCTGGCCCTGGCGCTGGTCAAGGAGCTGCGCCAGGAGCACGGGCTCCCCGCGTACATCCTGCGCACCAAGGACTGGCCGGGCCGCAGCAACATCCGCAACATCCCGCCGCAGGCCGACCCCCAGGTCGCGCGGGCGTCCGTCAACGTGCCGGAGAAGTACCGGACCTATGACGAGGCCGCGGTGCTCGTCGGCGACGAGAAGACCCAGGAGGCGGCGGTCAAGCTCCACCACAAGGTGAAGAAGATCAAGCCGAAGTGCCTGGACGAGGTCTCGTCGATCTTCCCCTGGCGCGAGGGCCTGAGCAAGGCGATCCGGACGACCAACCCCTACGCCGCCTCCCAGGACCTCTACCCGCACAAGGTCGATCGCCTCGTCGTGGAGATGAACTCGGGCGACGGCAGCATCGCTCGCTGCCCCGGCCAGTACAGCCTCCAGGTGGCCGAGTTCACCGGCCGCGCCACGTTCAACGAGAAGGACAGCGCCTTCCAGGGGCACCTGGCCCTGCTCAAGAGCCCGCTGCGCACCGCGGCCAGCGACGCCGAGAAGATGGCGAACGTGCTCCGCAAGGACAAGGACGTGGCGAAGCTCGGCCAGCCGATCTTCGTCTTCCACGACCGGACCTCCAGCAAGGTCTACGTCGGCTCGTTCAACGCCCCCGACGACCCCCAGGCCGGCGCCCTGCGCGACGCCCTGCTGAAGCTGGCCGTGCCGCTCATCGACGGCAAGTCGCGCTCGAAGACGGTCGACACCATGATCGTCCCGGCCGGCGCGCTGACGGACCTCGCCCCGATCAAGGCGAACTTCGTCAAGTGAACCGGGGGGAGGGGCCGCCGCGGGCCGCCCCCCCTTCCCCGCCCGACCGCCATCGGCGACAATGGCCCGCCGCCCCCCCGCCGCGAGGGGCGGCGGTTTCGCGTTTCATCCGGCCCCCATACGACGACCCACCATGAGCGATTCCCCCACGATCCGCCTCGTCCTCGGCTCGCGGAACGTCAAGAAGTGCCGCGAGATGGCCGAACTGATCGCCCCGCCGTGGGAGCGTCGGCCGTGGATGGACCGGGTCGTCATCGAGTCGATCGCCGCTCATCCCGAGGCCCCGGAGGTCGTGGAGGACGCCGACACGTTCGCCGGCAACGCCCGCAAGAAGGCGTCCGAGGGGGCGAAGGCGCTCGGGGTCTGGGTGCTGGCCGACGACTCCGGCCTGGCCGTCGACGCCCTGAAGGGGGCGCCGGGCGTCCTCTCGGCCCGATACGCCGGCGAGCCGAGCGACGACGCGGCGAACTGCCGCAAGCTGCTGGAAGCCATGGCCGACGTCCCCGACGAGCGCCGCGGCGCCGCCTTCCGCTGCGCCCTGGCGCTGGCCGACCCCGAGGGGCGGATCCGCCTGGAGTCCGAGGGTTCGGTCCGCGGTCGGATCATCCGGGAGCTTCGCGGGCCGGGGGGCTTCGGGTACGACCCCATGTTCCTGATCCCCGAGTACCACAGGACGTTCGGCGAGCTGTCCGCGCTGGTCAAGCACCAGTTGAGCCACCGCTCGCGGGCCTTCGCCCACCTGCGGCCGATGCTCGCGAAGCTGGTCGCCGAGACGGTCGGCGGTTGAGCCCGGCCGACGTGGACCGCGCCCTCTGGTTCCGACGCTTCGGCCCGCCGCTCGACGCGCTGACGCTGGAATCGGCGCCGGCGCGCCCCCGGCCGCCCGGCCAGGCGCGGGTTCGCATGGTCGCCGCGGCGATCAACCCGTCGGACCTGATCCCGATCACGGGCGCGTACCGCCATCGGGTCTCGCCGCCGAGGGTCGCCGGGTACGAGGGCCTCGGCGTCGTCGCGGAGGCGGACGACCCGAACCTCGTCGGCCGTCGCGTCCTGCCGCTCCGGGGCGATGGGACGTGGCGAACGACCGTCGACGCCGACCCCGAGCTGTTGATCCTTGTCCCCGACGACATCCCCGTCGACATCGCCGCGCGGGCCTACATCAACCCGCTGGCGGCGATGTTGATGCTGGAGGCCCATCCCGTCGCGGGGCGTCGCGTGCTGCTGACGGCGGCCGGCTCCGCCTGCGCGCGGATGCTCGCCGCCTGGGCGCTGGCCGACGGCGCCCGCGAGGTCGTCGCCGTCCACCGCTCGCCGATCCACCGCGCCACGCTCGCCGCGATCGGGACGACCCCGGTCGGCCAGGATGACCCGACGCTGATCTCGCGCGCCGCCCGATGCGACCTCGCGTTCGACGCCGTCGGCGGGCCGCTGGCCGACGCCATCCTCGCCGCCCTGCCCCGCCCGGCCGACCTCGTCTCCTACGGCCTCCTCTCGGGCTCGCCTTTCCGCCCCGTCGCCGGCGGCCCGACGCTCCGTCGCTTCCACCTGCGCGACCGCCTGGAAGGCGTCGCGAATGACGAGTGGCGCGGGTGGTTCGATCGGCTCTGGCCCCGGCTGCGACGGGCCGACTTCCTCCCCGACGTCCGCCCCTTCCCGCTCGACGATTGGCGCGAGGCTCTCGCGGCGTTCGACGAGCCGGGGAGGACGTTCAAGCCGATGCTGGCCTTCTGATCCGACGATCAGAGCAGCGCGGTGGTCTCCGGCAGGCCGAGCATGAGGTTGAGGTTCTGCACGGCCACGCCCGACGCCCCCTTCACGAGGTTGTCCAAGCACGCGAGGACGACGATCCGCCCCCGGACGACGCGGACGGTCACGTCGAAGAAGTTGGTGAAGGCCGAGTCCTTCGTCGCGGGGAGGCGGGTGACGACCCGGACGAACGGGGAGTCGGCGTAGAACGAGCGGAACAGGTCGATCAGGTCGTGCTCGGCCACCGGCTTTTTGGGCGTGGCGTAGATGGTGGCGAGGATGCCGCGATCCATCGGGATCAGGTGGGGCGTGAAGATGACCTCCACCGGCTCGCCGCCGCCGGCGACCGCCGTGAGCACCTGGTCGATCTCCGGCGTGTGGCGGTGCCGGCCGACGTTGTAGGCGGTCAGGCTCTCGTTGCACTCGGGGAAGTGCGTGGTCAGCTTGGGGGACCGCCCCGCGCCCGACACGCCGCTCTTGGCGTCGATGATGATCGACTTGCGATCGATCAGGTCTTGCGCGACCAGCGGCGCCAGCGACAGGATGCTCGTCGAGGTGTAGCAGCCGGGGTTGGCGATCAGACCGGCGGCGGGGATGCGGTCGCGGAACAGTTCGGGCAGGCCGTAGACGGCGTCGGCCAGCGCGGCGGGGTCGGTGTGGGCGTGGCCGTACCAGTCCTCGTAAACCTGGGCGTCGGTCAGGCGATAGTCGGCGCTCAGGTCGATCACCTTCACCCCGCGCTCGCGGAGCGACGGGACGATGGCCATGCTGGCCGTGTGGGGCAGGCCGAGGAACGCGAACCGGCAGCGCTCGGCCAGGCGGTCGGCGTCGAACGGCTCGCAGGCCAGGTCGATCCGGCCCGTCAGGCTGGGATGGAGCGCGTCCAGCCGCTCGTCCTGGCGCGAGGTCGCCATCGCGATCCGCGCCCCCGGGTGCCGCAGGAGGATCTGGATCAGCTCGCGCGCCGCGTATCCCGACGCCCCAACCACCGCCACGCCGACAGGTTCCGCCACGTCTACACGCCCTCCGCCTCAAGCCGCCTTCCGCTCCCGACGCCGCATCACGATTATCGCCGCGATCCACGCCCCCCAGCAAGCCGCCGAGGCCCACAAGCCGCGGCGGATGTCGGCCGCGTCGTAGGCGAGGACCAGTTTCGCCCCCGCCTCGCGGGTCGGCGGGACGTCGATCGCCATCCACGCCCCGCCCCCCTCCCCGACGCGGAATGCCGGCCGGACGTTCGCGGCGGCCTCGCGACCGTCCGGCCCGACCACGGTCGCCCGCCACTGGGGGTCGTGCAGCACCGACATCAGGACCGTCCCGCCGGGGCCGTCCAGCGGCACGACCCAGCCCGCGTCCGGGGTCGACGCGGCCGGCAGCGGCGTCGCGGCCTCGACCGTCGCCAGCACGCGCCGGGGGTCGCCGTCGGACGCCTCCGGGATGGGCTCGCGGACGAGCCAGGCGATCGGGGCGTCGGCCGCGCGGACGATCTGGAAGTCGACCGGAGCGACGTCCTTCCGCCCGTCCGCGATGCCCAGGGCGGGATAGAACTCCCCGGCGTTCCAGTCGGGGCCGAACAGCCAGCGTGCGAGTTCGGGGTCGCGGATCGTCTCGACCGGGCCCGGCGGCGAGACGCCGCGGAGCTTCATCGCCGCGACCTCGATCGGGTCGAGCACGCGCAGCCCCGCGCCGACGGCCCGCATGGCGCGGGGGGCGAGATCGCCGTCGATCGGCCCCGCCGCCAGCGCCGAGAGGCCGACCATCGCCGGCAGGTCGAGCGTCCGATACGCCCGAACCGGGGCGAGCCCGGCGGCCATCGCCAGGTTCCGCGTCGGGTCGATCGTCCGCGTCCCCGCCGGCTCCCGGGCCAGCGCCGCCAGAACCGGACTCTGCTCCGTTAATGGTTGCAGGCGGCCGACCTGGACGTACCGATGGCCGGCCAGCAAGGTCAGGTCCAGGAACGTCAGGCCGACCAGCAGGACGGGCACCCGCTGGCGCAGCCGGGGGACGGTCGCGATCGCGATGACCGCCGCCAGGACGGCGAGCGTCCCCGTCAGTTCCTCGCGGTAGATGGTCCAGCGGCGTTGCTCGAACGATCGCGGGTCGCGGGGCTGGGTCGAGCGTCGGACGCCGGCCCGCTCCAGCGTGGGGGGGATGGCCGGGTCGACCGACGGCCGACGGGCCAGGCTCGCCACGGCGCGGAAGTCGGGGTCGCCCTCCCACGGCAGGGCGGCGAACGCCTTCGTGTACATCGCCTCCACCGCGCGACTCCCCGAGGGGGACGAAGACCAGACGGCCAGCTCGATCAGCCCGAGCACGACCGCGACCCACGCGACCGCCGCCAGGCCCAGCCGGACCGCGCCCCGGCCGGGACGTTCCCACGACCGCCAGCGGTCGAGCCCCAGCCCGGCGAGCATCGCCAGGGCCAGCGACATCGGCAGCGTCCACCGCGCGGGGGCCCGGAAGAACGAGAAGCCGGGGAGCTGGATGAGCCACCGGAACCCGGGGAGATACGGTCCCAGGCTCAGCAACAGGCAGGCGATCGCCAGCACGCCGAGCGCCCGCGCGGCGGCGTCGCGGCGGGCCTCGCGGGCGAGGGTCATCAGGGCCAGGATCAGCGGGACGATCCCGACGTAGGCCAGCAGCTCCTCGGGGGAGGTGTGGAAGGGGTCCCAGATCAGCGGACGCCACAACGGCGAGTCGTGGAACAGCCGGGGCGCGACCAGACCGACCAGGTGGAAGGGGGTCGCGGCGAAGCCGGACAGGTATTCGTAGTCGCGATGCCCCTCCGCCATCGCGGCCATCCGGGCCGTCGGCCAGACCTGGGCCGCCGCCAGCGGCAGGACGACGGCCGCGCCCAGCAGGGTCAGCCCGACGCGCGCCATCGGCCGGCGTTCGATAATCGACCAGGCCGCCATGAGGCCGACCGTCGCCTGCGTCATGAACGCGATCTGGAAATGGCCCGGCAAGACCTGCATCGTCAGCGCGACCGACAGCAGGAACAGCCGCCGGGCCGTCCCCCGACCCGACTGGTCGAGGAGCGACCAGGCCAAACCCCAGGCCCAGGGCATCCACGCGCCGGTGGTGTAGCCCCAGGGGTGGGGCAGATGGATCACGAAGAACCCCGACGCCGCGAACACGAACCCCGCCAGCCCGGCCCCCAGCCTCGCCGCGCCGAACCGTCGAGCCGCCCAGTATCCCCCCAGCCCTCCCCACAAGGTGTGGAGCACCAGGCTCAGGACGTAGGCCCGTTCGAGGCTGAAAATCCCGTAGAGGATCAGGTGGGGAGGATAGAAGGCCCCCATCTGGCTCTCGCCGACGCCCGGGAAGCCGTAGCCCCACAATCCGTTCCAGGACGGGATGGTCCCCTGGGCCAGCGATCGCGACAGGACGGCCATCAGACCCAGGAAAAACTGGGTGACGTCGCCGCCGACGGGCATCGAGCTTCCCAAACTGAAGGGGGCGAGCCAAACGAGAAGCGCGATGACCAGGACCGCCGGACCGATCGGCCGTCGCGCGACCGCGTGCGCATCGCCCCGCCCCTCCTTCGCGACCTTGGCTTCCCCCACGCGGTTTCGAGCCCCCGAAATCGAGGTAACTTTTGCAAATCCCCGGGCGATGTTACAGGAATTCGGGTTGACCGTCATGGGCGACGTAATCTTTCGGACGGGCCGGTCGCCGAATTCTCGGGGATTTCGACTCAAGTTACGAACCAGTCGATCGACGGCGGCGTCTTGGCATACAGAGTGCTCTTACCTGGGGCGACGAAGGCGGGGCGAACGGAGCTTCCCCCCTCCTTCCGATCCACCGACCGCGATCGAACTCGAATCCGAAACACGGAGGATATATCATGCTGGTCCTGAGCAGGAAGGCGGGCGAGGCGATCCAGATCGGCGAGAACATCCGGATCGTGGTGTCCAAGATCGAGGGGAACCAGGTCCGCATCGGCATCGAGGCCCCGATGAGCGTCTCGATCAAGCGGCAGGAGATCTGCTTCGAGATGCCGGGCGACCGCGAGGCCGATCGGCTCATGCAGGCGGTCGGCGCTTGACGACCGGCCCCCGGGCGCGGCCAAATCGTCGGGGATGACGCGAGCCGACTTTCCGGCCGCGCGTCCCGCGCCCGGATGGTACCGTCATGCGAGTCGTGATCGCACCCGACAAGTTCAAGGGGAGCCTCTCGGCCCCCCAGGTCGTCGAGGCCGTGGCGCGAGGCGTCCGCGCCGCGGATCCGTCGACGGAAATCATCGGCGTCCCCATGGCCGACGGCGGCGAGGGCCTCGTCGACGCCATCACGGCGGCGCGCGACGGCGGCGAGATGCGACGGGTCCGGGTCACGGGGCCGCTCGGCGATCCCGTCCACGCGCGATTCGCCCTGTTCGAGGACGGGACGGCCGTGGCCGAGATGGCCTCGGCGTCGGGCCTGGTCCTCGTGCCGGAGGACCGCCGAAATCCGGGCGCGACCACGACCCGGGGCGTCGGGGAATTGCTCCTGGCGATGGCCGAGGCCGGCGCGCGCCGGATCGTCCTCGGGATCGGCGGCAGCGCGACCAACGACGGCGGCGCGGGGATGGCCCAGGCCCTCGGCTATCACCTCGTCGACTCCGACTGGCGCGACATCCCGCCGGGCGGATTCGGCCTCGAATATCTCGACCGCGTCGAGCCGCCGACCGGCGTCCCCGGATCGGTCGCGCGAAAGGGCGTCCAGGTCGCCGTGGCGTGCGACGTGACCAATCCCCTCTGCGGTCCGACGGGCGCCTCGGCGGTCTACGGGCCCCAGAAGGGGGCGACGCCCGAGATGGTCGAACGGCTGGACCGCGGGCTGCGACGGCTCGCGGACGTCATCGCGCGCGACCTGGGCGTCGACATCGCGGAGGTCCCGGGCGCGGGGGCGGCGGGGGGCCTCGGCGGCGGGCTGATGGCGTTCGCCAACGGGCGGTTGAAGCCGGGTATCGACCTGGTGATCCATGCCGTGAAGCTCCGCGACAAGCTCGAAGGGGCCGACCTCTGCATCACCGGGGAGGGCTCGCTGGACGCCCAGAGCGCCTACGGCAAGACGGCCGTCGGCGTGGCGAGGCTGGCCCGATCGCTGGGCGTGCCGACCTTCGCGCTGGTCGGCTCGATCGGCGACGGGGCCGAGGCTTGCCTGGAGGAAGGCCTGGACGCCTACTTCCCGATCTGTCCGGGTCCGACCACGCTGGGCGACGCGATGGCCCGCGCGTCCGAGTACCTCGCCGCCGCCGCGGAGCAGGCGACGCGGGCGTTCATGGCCGGGGCGCGATCCGGGAAGGCGGGACGATGAGCGGGCGACCGTCGGGCGAATTCGGCCTCATCGAATGGATCCGGGGACGTCGGCCGAGGCTGGGGCCGGACCAGGGGGTGGAAGGGGACATCGGCGACGACTGCGCGACGGTGCGGTTCCGCGACACGGCCGCGATCGTCACCACCGACATGCTGATGGACGGCCGGCACTTCCTCCTGGACCGCGACGGCCCGGAGGCGGCCGGCTACAAGGCGATGGGGGTTAACATCTCCGACATCGCCGCGATGTGCGGTTCGCCGCGGTTCGCCGTGGTGGCCGTCGCGCTGCCGCGCGGGGAGGCCGAAGCGATCGGCCGGGGGCTCGACGCCGGCCTGCGCCGGATGGCCGATCGCTTCGGCGTCGCGCTGGTCGGCGGGGATACGAACGCCTGGGACGGGCCGCTGGTGGTGAGCGTCACGATGATGGGCGACCCCCACCCGCTGGGCTCCCCCAGCCGCGCCGGCGCGAGGGTCGGGGACGTCATCCTCGTTACCGGCCCCCTCGGCGGGAGCCTCCTCCGCGGCCGGCACCTGCGCCCGGAGCCCCGGATCCGCGAGGCCCAGGCGATCCGGCCGGCCTTGAATCCGACGGCCATGATCGACCTCTCCGATGGGCTCTCCTCCGACCTCGGCCACATCCTCGACGAGAGCGGCGGCCTGGGGGCGGTGCTGGACGAATCCGCGATCCCCGTCCACGCCGACGCGGTCGCCCTGGCGGCCGAGGACGGCGTCTCGCCCGTCATGCACGCGCTGAATGACGGCGAGGACTTCGAGCTTTGCTTCACCGTCCCCCCCGAGGCCGCGTCCCGGCTCGTTCCGGGCGTGACGCTCCACCGCGTCGGCGAAATCGTCGCCGAGCCCGGCATTTGCCTGCGCGCCGCCGACGGTCGCGCGACGCCCTTGCGACGAGGCGGCTTCGACCACTTCCGACGCGGCCGGTGACCTCCCCGGAGTTGGCTTCGTTCGTCGAATGGAGATCGGCCGCATTTTGACGCAACACCACAATTTGACCTAGACTTGCGTCATTACAAAGTTGGCTTCGTTCGTCGTTATCGAATGAGTTTCCCGTCCTGGCTCGGGGTGACCGTGCGGGCTTTCGAAGGACTGCGGGAGGTGGATGTGGCTCGGGTTTGGAGGGGGCGCGTGATGTCGTTCATCGGTCCGCCATGCGAATTGCCAAGGAACGGGATGAGGTTTCCTACCATGTAGTGCTATACAAATGGGGTTTAGAGAACGCGGCGCGGCGCATTTTCGCGGCATATTCACACAAACTATCTCATCTAAACCTGTTGCGTCGACAGCTTTTTTAGCGAGCGTGAAACGCGCGTCCCCTCTCCCGCCGGGAGAGGGTGGCCCGAAGGGCCGGGTGAGGGCCTTCGGATTTCGGGGATCGCGACGGTTCATGAGGGCGCTTCTGATGTGGTTCCCGAAGCGCCGAGCCCCTCACCCGCCGCTGGCGCGGCTACCCTCTCCCGGCGGGAGAGGGGACGGATTAGGCCTACTTGTGGCGCGGGCGTCGCTGAATCGATTTCCTCGGGGGGATCTGGCTCGATGGACGTTCGTCGTGAAGCCGCCGCGTTGGTCGTCGATCTCGACGGCGAGGGGGAGACCGAGGCTTTGGGGAAGGCGCTGGCGGGAGTGGCGGCGGCCGGGACCGTGGTGGGGCTGGTGGGGCCGCTCGGGGCGGGGAAGACTCGGTTGTCGCGGGCGGTCGCGGAGGCGCTGGGGGTCGACCCGGCGGCGATCGCCAGCCCGACGTTCGTGCTCATCCATGAATACGAGGGAGACCTCCCCGTCTATCACTTCGACGCCTACCGACTCCCCTCCCCCGCGGCGTTCGAGGATCTGGGGCCGGCCGATTACTGGTCGGCCGGGGGGGTCTGCCTGGTGGAGTGGGCCGACCTCGTCGTCGACTCGCTCCCCCCGGACGCCTGGTGGATCCGCGTGGAACCTCGCGGGGAATCGCGCCGGTCGATCCGGGTCGAGGCCCCGGGGGACGTGCTCGATCGCCTCGGCGAGGCGATCGGACGCGGGGGATGACATGGGCGTCGCGTCAAGTCAGGAGGTCGCCGGGGCCAGGATCTCCTGGCGGGGACCGAAGAACTCGAAGCGGATGCGGTCGTCGGGGACGTCCAGCGACTTGAGGGCGGAGTACGCCGATTGCATGAACGGCCTGGGGCCGCAGAAATAGAAGGAGGCGCGGTCGTGGGGAGCCCACGACCGGATGAGATCGGCGTCGAGGAAGCCGACCGAGTGGCAGCGGTCGGCGTCGTGGTCGTCGGGGAGCGGCTGGTCGAACCGGACGTGGACGTCGGCCCGGGGGGCCTCCGCCAGCGCCCGCAGCTCGTCGGCGAAGGGCTGGATGCGGCTGTTGCGCGCGGCGTGCAGGAAGTACAGCTCGCGCTCCGGCTCGCGGTGGACGACGTCCTTGGCCATGGCCAGCAGCGGCGTCACGCCGATGCCGCCGGCCAGCATGACGACCGGGCGATCCCGCTCGTCGGGGGCGAGGACGAACTCGCCGCACGGCGGGCCGATCTCCAGCTCGTCGCCGGCGAGGACGTCGTCGTGCAGGTAGTTCGAGATCAGCCCGGCGGGGTCGTTCGGCGTGGGGCTCGGCTCGCGCTTGACGCTGATGCGGTAGTGGCCCTGCCCCGGGCGGTCGGAGAGGCTGTAGTTGCGGGGGGAGGTCGGCGTGCCGGGGTGGTCGACGCGGACCGTGATGTACTGGCCGGCGCGATACGGTGGGAGCTGGCCGCCGTCGGCCGGGACGAGGTAGAGGGAGGTGACGATGTCGCTCTCGGGGACCTTCCGATCGACCACGAACTTGCGGTAGCCGTTCCAGCCGCCGGGCGCCTCGCGCTGCTCGCGGTAGATCTCGGCCTCGCGGGCGATGCAGACCTCGGCCAGGAACCCATAGGCCTCGCCGACGGCCGAGATGACCTCGTCGGTCGCCGCGTCCCCCATCACGTCCTTGATCGCCGCCAGCAGGTGCTTGCCCACGATGGGATAATGCTCCGGCTGGATCCCCAACGAGCAATGCTTCTGGGCGATCAGCTCGACCGCCGGCCCCAGGGCGCCCGGGTTGTCGATGTGGGCGAAGTAGGCGCAGATCGCCCCGGCGAGCGCCCGCTGCTGCCCCCCGCTGAACTGGTGGGCCTGATTGAAGTAGACCTTCACAGCCGGGTCGCCGTCGAACATCCTGATGTAGAACCGCCGCGTGATGGTCTCGGCGTGGGCCGCCACGACCGGGGCCAGGCGCTTGATGAGGTCGATCGTCTCCGGGCGAAGCATCGCGTCTCCTCGCAGGAAGGGCTGGGAAATCTTCATCACAATGTACAGAATTAATACTGGAGGTCAAGGTCCGGATTTCAGGGTGGTGATCTCATGATCCCAAAGACGGCGGAATACGCGCTGCGGGCGACGGTCTGCCTGGCGGGGGCGGCGGGGGGCCCGGCGTCGGCCGACGTGCTCGCGGAGCGGACGAAGGTGCCGCGGTCGTACCTGAACCGGGTGCTGCGCGACCTGGCGGCGGCGGGGCTCTTGCATTCGAAGCCGGGGCCCGGCGGCGGGCACGAGCTGGCGCGGCCGGCCGACGAGGTGACGATCCTGGACGTGGTGAACGCCGTCGCGCCGATCGAGCGCATCGAGCGATGCCCGCTGGGGCTGCCGTCGCACACCTCGCTCTGCCCGCTGCATCGCGAGCTGGACCGCGCCTACGCCTCCGTGCAGGAGGCGTTCCGGCGCGTCACCCTGAGGGACCTGATCGAATCGACCGACCCGATCATCCCCCTCTGCGACCTGTCAATCGCCGCGAGCCAGCCATCGGCGCGCGAGCCCGGGGGCGAGGGCGAGGAGGCCCATCTGGGCGGCGAGGCGGGGGTCTGCGAGGGCGGCGGCGGTTGCCGCCGGTGACAGCCTGGCCGCGCGTCCCAGCGCCGTCCTTGCCAGCTCGACGCGGCCGGCGCGGGCGGCCTCGTGCGCCCGGTTGAGGTACGCGCGGGCCAGAGCCCGGCCGGGCCGCCCGCCGCGGGAGCTGACCAGCCGGGCGCTCTCCTCCAGGTCGTCCAGGCCGTGCTTGAAGCGGTGGGTCTCGCTGGCCGCGTGCCATCGGACGGAGACCAGCGGCGGCCCGACGATCCAGCGGACGGCGAAGCGGTCGGCCGCGCGGAGCCAGAATTCCCAGTCGACGACGTATCGCCACGACGGGTCGAACCCGCCGAGGGCCCGGTGCGCCCGCCGGCTGGTGGTCACGGCCGAGCACCGCAGGACGTTCGACGCCGCCAGCCGCTTCGAAAACTCGCCGGGGGCGAAGTCGACCACGCCCGACCCCGAGGGGTCGCGGTCGTTGACGCCGCCATATCCGACCACGGAGGGGGGGACGGGCCGGCCGGAGCCGTCGACGACGTCGGCGGGCTCGGCGAGCAGGCCGAGGGCGTCGGCGCCGGGCCTCGCCAGGGCGTCGGCGCGGCGGGCGAGGTCGCCGGGTCGCATCACGTCGTCCTGATGGAAGACCGCCACCCAGGGCGTACGGGCCGTCGCGACGCAGCGGTTCCAGTTGCCGGCCAGCCCCAGGCGCTCGGCGTTGATCTCGATCCGCGCGCGATCGCCGGCGAGGTCGCGAACCATCGCCACCGTGTCGTCGTCCGAACGGTCGTCGCGGACCAGGAGGTCGAACGCCGCGCCGCGCTGGGCGAGGACGCCGGCCAGCGTCTCGGCCAGGTGGGCCGAGCCGTTGAACGTGGGGATCGCGACGGTGATCAGGGGGGCGGTCACGACGCGGCGAGGTCGGCGGCGGCCTTGCGCAGCAGCTCCCAGGTGAAGATGCCGGTGGAGTGGCCGTCGCTCCAGGAGGGCTGGAGGGCGTAGGTCCCCACGGTCTCCAACCCTTCGAGCCGGATGTCCTCGCGGACGTGGTCCGGCCGGATGATGCGCTCGCCGGTCCATTCGTCCTGGCAGCTCGCGCAGGGGCACTCGGCGCGGAGGAAGCGATAGGGGAGGCGGTCGACGGCGCCGTCGGGCCAGGAGACTTCCAGGATCTGCTCGGCCTGATGGGCCTTGATGTTGCTGGGAGGGTCGATCATGGCGGCGTCTTCTTCAGGGATCGGGCACCGGCGCGGACGCGCCGACGGGGGCGCGAACATGGACATCCAGGGTACCAACTTGGGCGCGGCGGACGAAGGGGCGATCGCGGAGGACGCCGCGGCGCGGATGCGGTTCCACGTCGCCGCGCCGAGCGTCTCGGCCGTGCGACGGGCGCTGTTCCGCGCGCCCGGCGGGGCCCGCGTCGTCGGCCGGTACGATCGCGACACCGTGGAGTGCAGCCACACCATGAACGCCCACGGCTTCGCCCGGCACTGGCCCGTCCTGCTCAGCCGGCTGGAGAAGGCGGGCCTGCGCGTCGTCCCGCGGCCGTCCGACGGGACGTGACGGGCGGCCGCGGGGTTGCCGTCGGTATTTTTGGAGGCATAGACTAGCTCAGCATCGGCCCCGACCTTTCATCCCCTCTCCCACCGGGAGAGGGTGGCCCGGAGGGCCGGGTGAGGGTCGGCGGATAGTAGAGATAACCTCGGTTCGCGACTCGCGCGACCGACGGTCCCTCCCCGACGCGACGACCCTCACCCGCCGCTGGCGCGGCTGCCCTCTCCCGGCGGGAGAGGGGACGACGCATGCCGCCCGATCGTTCCAGCATGCCGAGCCGCGAAGACGCCCCCGCCCTCCCGCCTCACGACCTCGAATCGAGCCCGCCCATGTCCACCCCCGACCCGTCCGAGAATCCCGATTGGCGCGGCCTCGTCGAATCGCCCGAGGTCGACTGGAGGTCCGTCGCCACGAGCGCGGAGGGGCCGGCGGGCGAGTTGCCGCTGACGGACGAGATGCTGCGCGAGTGGCCCTCGGGCGACCTGTTCGGGATGTCGCAGGACGCCGGCATGGGCTGGGCGCCGTCGGAGACCCGCGGCGACCAGTTCCTGATCCTCAGCACGCAGGGGGGCCTGCGCGGCGAGGACGGCAGGCCCATCGCGCTGGGGTATCACACGGGGCACTGGGAGATCGGCCTGCTGGTGAAGGCGGCCGCCGAGGAGTTCAAGCGGCTGGGGGGCGTCCCGTTCGCGGGGATGGTCTCCGACCCCTGCGACGGCCGCTCGCAGGGGACCAAGGGGATGATGGACAGCCTCCCCTACCGCAACGACGCGGCCGTCGTCTTCCGCCGGCTGATCCGGTCGCTGCCGAGGCGCAAGGGCGTCCTCGGCGTGGCGACCTGCGACAAGGGGCTGCCGGCCATGATGCTGGCCCTGGCCGGGACGCCGGGCCTGCCGACCGTGCTGGTCCCCGGCGGCGTGACGCTGCCGCCGCGCTCGGGCGAGGACGCCGCGGCGATCCAGACGATCGGCGCCCGCTACGCCCACGGCGAGATCACGCTGGAGGCCGCCGCCGATTACGGCTGCCGCGCCTGCGCCTCCCCCGGCGGCGGCTGCCAGTTCCTCGGCACGGCGGCCACGGCGCAGGTCGTCGGCGAGGCGCTCGGGCTGTCGCTGCCCCACTCGGCCCTGGCGCCCTCGGGCCAGCCGGTGTGGCTCGACATGGCCCGGCGATCGGCGAGGGCGCTGGCGGACCTGGCGCGTCGGGGCGCGACCACGCGCGAGGTCGTGACCGACGCGGCGATCCGCAACGCGATGGTCGTCCACGCGGCCGTCGGCGGGTCGACGAACCTGCTGCTGCACGTCCCGGCGATCGCGCACGCCGCCGGCCTGCGGCGGCCGAGCGTCGACGACTGGCACGCCATCAACGTGAAGGTCCCGCGCCTGGTCAGCGTCCTCCCCAACGGCCCGGTCCATCACCCCACCGTCCGGGTCTTCCTCGCCGGGGGCGTCCCGGAGATCATGCTCCACCTGCGGGCGCTCGGGCTGCTCGACGAATCGGCCGCCACCGTCGCCGGGACGAGCCTCGGCCGGGTGCTCGACTGGTGGGAAGGGAGCGAGCGCCGGAAGCGGTCGCGCGAGCGGCTTTATCAGGAGGACGGCGTCGACCCCGACGAGGTCATCATGAGCCCCGGGCGGGCGCGCGAGCGGGGCCTGACCAGCACGGTGACGTTCCCGAGGGGGAACCTCGCGCCGCTGGGGTCGGTCATCAAGAGCACGGCGATCGACCCGACGGTCGTCGACGCCGACGGCGTGTATCGCAAGCTCGGCCCGGCGCGGGTGTTCACCCGCGAGCGCGACGCCGTGGCGGCGATCAAGGGGCGGACGGTCGCCCCGGTGGTGGCGGGGGACGTGGTGGTCCTCATCGGCTGCGGGCCGCTGGGCGCCGGGATGGAGGAGATCTATCAGATCACGTCGGCGCTGAAGTTCCTGCCGTTCGGCAAGCACGTCGCCGTGCTGACCGACGCGCGATTCTCCGGCGTCTCCACCGGCGCGTGCGTCGGCCACGTGAGCCCGGAGGCCCTGGCCGGCGGGCCGTTGGGCAAGCTCCGCGACGGCGACCTGGTCCGCGTCGTCATCGACCGCGTGAACCTCGAAGGCACGATCGACATGGTCGGCGCCGACGGCGTCGAGGTCGGCCCCGTCGAGGGCGCCCGGATCCTGGACGGGCGCCCGCCCCACCCCGGCCTCGCCCCCGACCCCGACCTCCCCGACGACGTCCGCCTCTGGGCCGCCCTCCAGGAAGCCTCCGGCGGCGTCTGGGGCGGCTGCGTCCACGACGCCGACGCGATCATCGCGGCGATGGGCCGCGGGGGGTGACCTCGGTCGACAGGGCCGGGTACTCACTTTACCCGATTGAACGACGGGCCGGGCGAGGCTCCCGGTCCAGCGTCACGGGCCCGCGGCCCGGCGTCGCCGGGACCTCCCTCCACTTCGGCCCAAGTCGCGGGGCCGGTCTTGCCGATGATGCGGGACGAGAGGCGCGAGGTTGAGCGTCGTTCGGGGTCCGGGGTCGGCGGGGGAATCTCGGGGGAATCCGGAAATTCCTCACAAGCGACGCGGGCCGCGATCGATAAGAAGACCAGATGGACCGGTCGCGATGAGGAAGTCGCCGGAACGATCGGTCGACTTTGCCCGAGACAGGATAGCGATCCCGGCGCCGGTAGGTCGACGCGGCTGGAGCGCCCGTCGGCGTGTTCGCGCACACTCCCAAGGAGGGGATAAGACCATGTTCCGATCCGCGCGGCACCTGAGCCACAAGACCCCGCGCTGGGTTCGCGGCCTTGCCATGGGTGCCCTGACGGTGGCCCTCTGCACGACGCACGTCGGCTGCGGGCTATCTTACGTCTTCCGCAACATCTCGCCGCTGAAGCCCACCGGCTGGTCGTTCGCCTGGCCGATCTTCGCCTCCCAGTCGCAGCGACTCGAGGAGGACATGGAGCGCGAGAACCACGAGGGACGGGTGCCGATCCTCGACCCGATCCCCGGCGACTTCGCCCCCGCCGCCTGCCTCGACCCGCCGAGCGAGGAGGAGGTCTGGGAGAAGGTGCCCAAGTTCAAGAACGGCTCGCCCGTCTTCTACGAGACCCAGCGGAACAACGTCCGCTTCCTGATCGAGAAGATCGGCGAGAAGGTCGACCCGTGCAAGGTCTACCCCCTGGCCGGGCCCTGCCAGCTCGTGCACTGCCACTACAAGTGCACCGTCTACTTCGACGAGCTGTACTGGGCCGACTACCCCATCCCGTTCAACCACGTCAAGCACCGGGTCGAGGTCGTCTACATCGACAAGGACCACCTCCGCCGTTGCGCCGGGCCCCCGGCCATCGACGCCCCGCCGGCCCCGCTGCCGGTCAACCCGGCCACCGGCGCCACCATCAACCCCTGATCGCCGCGCCACCGCCGCGGGCCTAATCCAGCAGGCGTCCCCGAGTTACATCGGGGACGCCTGCTTTTGTTGGTTAACCGCCGGCCCAAGCGGCCTTTTTTTTCACCCCAGAGCGTCACATGATGCCTGGGTGCAGCGAATCTAGATTGTGGGGCGTCTCGACGACTCGATGACGGCCCCGGTCGACGTTGACGCGCGATGAGACCACCCGAGCGGAGCGACGCCATGACGGCTCACCGGCCGAGAGGGGAAATCGGGGCGAGTTGGCCTTCGCGGTGGGATGGCTTAGGTTCTAGGGCGGAGGGCTGGACGCCGATCCCGTCGGAGGACGCGTGCGTGGCGTCGGCCCGCATGCGGAGGCCGCGACGCGGCCAGGAACCGAGGTCGATGGAGTCCGGGAAGATGAACGCTCCGGTCCGGGTGGTCTGCCGGGGTTGCCTGCGCAGCGTCGAGCTGGAGGCGGGCGGGGTCGATCCGGCCTCGGGGGCGTGCCCGTACTGCGGCCAGGCCCTCGACAGCCGGGCGGGGTCGGACGACCGCGACGACTCCTCGATCTCCGCCACGATGGAATCGCTCGCGGCCAGGGGTCCCGACTCCGAGTGGACCGCGACGTGGTCGCGGGGCTCGCTGGGGGTCCTGGGCCGGTTCCAGCTGCGCGACCGCCTGGGGGACGGCGGCTTCGGCGAGGTCTTCCTCGCCTACGACCCGCGCCTCGACCGCGACGTCGCGCTGAAGATCCTGCGCCAGGCCCGACCCAACGACCGCGTCCTGGAGCGATTCTTCCGCGAGGCGCGCGCCGCGGCGAGGCTGGACCACCCGAACATCGTGGCCGTGTACGACTCGGGCTTCGATCGGGGCCGCTGCTGGGTCGCCTATCAGCGCGTCGTGGGCAGGCCGCTCTGGTGGCACCTGGACCATCACGCCTTCGAGCCCGCGGCCGCCGCCCGGATGATCCGCGACCTAGCCGACGCCATCGGGTACGCCCACGAGAACGGCGTCGTCCACCGCGACATCAAGCCGGCCAACATCCTGATCGACGAGCACGGCCGGCCCCGGCTGATCGACTTCGGCCTGGCGCGCCGGGCCGACATGGACTCGGACCTGACGCACGACGGGGCGATCGTCGGCACGCCGATCTACATGAGCCCGGAGCAGGCCCAGGGGAACAGCCGCCAGGCCGACGAGCGCAGCGACGTCTTCAGCCTGGGCGTCGTCCTGTTCGAGACGCTGGTCGGCCGGGGCCCGAACTCGGTCTCCACCGTCCGCTCCCCGGCCGCCTCGCCGGTCGGCCCGTCGGCCCCCTCGGCCGAGGACTGGGCCGGCATCGACCCCGCCATCCCCGCCGAGCTGGTCCGGATCTGCAAGCGGGCGACCTCGGAACGCCCCCACGACCGCTACGCCAGCGCCCGGGCGCTCGCCGCCGACCTGGACGCCTGGCTGGGCGAGCAGGCCCGGCCGGTCGCCAGGCCACGCCGACGCCCCTCGCTCGCCGGGCTCGCCGGCGGCCTGGTAGTCCTGGCGCTGGGGCTCTCCCTGGGATACTTCGGGGCCACCCGATTCCGACCGGGCGCGCCCGGGACCGCCGCCCCGTCGCGGGGGCTCGTCGCCGCGCTCTCCTCGGCCGAAGCCGCCCCGCCCGCCGGCCAGGCGGACGAGGCCCGGGGTCACGCCTTCGTTTACAACGCGGACTCCATGATGTTCCACCGCGCCGGATGCTCGGCCGCCGCCAAGATCGCCCCGGCGAACCTGCGGACGCTGGGTTCGATGGAGGAGGTCGAGGCGAAGCGGCTGAAGGCGTGCGGCCTCTGCAAGCCGCGGACGAACGGGGCCGTCGCGGACCGCCCCTGACGCCCCGCGAAATCCCCCGGCCTTGTACCCCGCGAGCGTCGCGACCTACAATCGGGCCTTGAAGAGACCGAGGCCGACTCAGGCGCCGTTCGCGAGGGGATCGACATGAACCAGGAGACTTCCACCGCCACCCAGCCCGCCCAGTCCCCGGAGGCCCACGCCGGCGAGCGTCCCGCGCGAAGGCCATCGCGCCAGGAGGTCCCGGCCTCCCTGGTCCCCGAGACCGGCTGGCACTTCCTCCACCTGTTCTACAAGGTGGACCGCGACATCCTCGGCCGCTTCGACGAGGCGACGCGGAAGCGTGGCCGCGAGGCGTTCGCGGAAATCCTCGGCGCGAGGCCCGAGGGGGTGGAGCAGTCGCAGGTCTTCGCGGTCCCCGGCCACAAGGCCGACTTCGGCGCGATGCTCGCCGGGCCGGACATCCAGGCGATTCACGGGATCCAGAACGCGCTCGCGGCCTCGCCGCTGGGGGCGGCCTTCCGCCCGAGCTACTCGTTCTACTCGGTCACCGAGGTCTCGGAGTACGTGCCGGACGCCGACCAGTACGCGGCCATCCTCCGCGATCGCGAGAAGCTCGACCCCGAGAGCCCGTCGTTCCGGGCCAAGGTCTCCTCCTACGCCGAGCGCCTCGGGCCGATGAACGAGCATCGGATGTACCCCAAGTTCCCCGACTGGCCCTGCTTCTGCTTCTACCCGATGAGCAAGATGCGCCAGGGGGATCAGAACTGGTACCTCCTGCCGTTCGAAGAGCGATCCGAGCTGATGGCCCAGCACGGCAAGAGCGGGATGGCCTACGCCGGGAGGGTCAGCCAGGTCATCACCGCCTCGACCGGCCTGGACGACTGGGAGTGGGGCGTCACCCTCTGGGCCCGCAACCCGCTGTTCCTCAAGGACATCGTCTACACCATGCGGTTCGACGAGTCCTCCGCGAAGTACGCCCTCTTCGGCGATTTCTACTTCGGCTACTTCCTCACCCCCGAGAAGCTCGCCGAAACCCTCCGGCTCTGATTCCCGGCCCGATCCCGCCCCCTCTCCCGCCCGGGAGAGGGGACGACGCGGACGGCGGCGCTGGGGTCCCATCGCGCGCTCAGGCCGAGCCGTTGCGCTTCAATTCCTTGTAGGCGGCGACGGCCATGCGGTCGCAGGCCTCGTTCTCGGCGTGGCCGCGATGGCCCAAAACGTGGGTGACGCGGACGTCGTGGGCGGAGAGGAGCTCATCGAGCCGCTTCCACAGGTCGACGTTCATCACCGGCTTCAGCGCGTTGCCTTCCTTGCGCTGCCAGCCCCGTCGCTTCCAGTTGGGCATCCACTCCTTGATGCCCTTGGCGACGTACTGGCTGTCGGTGACGATCTCGACGGTGCACCGTCGCTTCAGCGAGGCGAGGCCCTCGATGGGGCCGGTCAGCTCCATCCGGTTGTTGGTGGTGTCCCACTCCGCTCCCGACTCGCTGCGCTCCTGGCCGCTGGCCGGGTGGCGGAGGATGTAGGCCCAGCCGCCGGGGCCCGGGTTGCCGGAGCAGGCGCCGTCGGTGAAGAGCATGACGAGGTCGGCCGGGGCCGAGGCGTCCGGTTCCATGTTCGTGATTCGATCCTTCGGTGGCGGTCGCGACTCGACGAAGCCGGCGCGGGGGAAGTCCACCGGCCGGGCCTCGATGATCGGGATGGGGCCGGACTCCGTCAAGCCCGCGCGCCGCTCAGTACTTCCGGACGACGCCGACGAGGACGCCCAGGATGTCGACCTTGTCGCGGAAGATCGGCTTCATCGTCTTGTTGGCGGGCTCCAGGCGGACGCGGCCCCGGTCGCGATAGATCCGCTTGAGGGTCGCCTCGCCGTCGTCGTCGCGCACGGCGACGATCTGGCCGTCGCGGGCCTGGTCCTGCTGCTTGATGACGACGTAGTCGCCGTCGGCGATGTGCTCCTCGATCATCGACTCACCGGCGACGCGGAGGGCGAACTTGCCGCCGTCCTCGACCCAGTCGGAGAACGTCAGCTCCTCGTCCTGCTCGATCGCCTCGATCGGCTGGCCGGCGGCGATCCGCCCCACCAGCTTCAGGCTCGCGGCCGCCGGCGCCGTCGCCGGGTCGTCCAGGAGCTGGATCGCGCGCGACATGTTCGGCTCGCGGTGGATCAGGCCCTTCTTCTGGAGCGCCTTGAGGTGGCACATCACCCCGTTGGGGCTCTTGATCTCGAAGTGCTGCCCGATCTCCCGCACCGTCGGCCCGTAGCCTCGTCCCTGAATCTTGCTCCGGATGAAGCTGTAAATCTCGCGCTGCCGCGAGGTCAGCGAGTCGAGGTCGGCCATGGGATGCTCCAGTCGTCTCGGGTTGGGGTCGGATCGATGGTCGCGGCGCGCGTCGCGCGCGGTCGATCGGCCGCGCGGCACACGGACGATCAGTATGGTGGCTGTTTGTGGCTAATGTACAGTGGTCGTCTAGCGCACGCCAGAACATTTTTCCGTTTCGACCCCGCCCCGCCCCGGACGGCCCGCCGATTCGACCCACAAGTCTCGCATGGCACTTGACTTAGATAACGTCGCGGGGCTATCGTGGGGCGGACGTTCCCGCACGCCGCCGACGGATTCGGAGCCATGACCGATGCAAGCGCCAAAGCGCGTCCTCGCCATCCACGCCCACCCCGACGACGTCGAGTTCCAGTGCGCCGGGACGCTCGCCCTGCTGCGCGCGGCGGGCCATCACGTCACGATCGCGACGATGACCCCGGGCGACTGCGGCAGCGCCGAGCACGACAGCGAGGCGATCGCGGCCATCCGCCGCGGCGAGGCGAAGGCGGCGGCCGACCTGATCGGCGCCGAGTACCTGTGCCTGGAGTTCCGCGACCTGGCGATCTTCAACGACGACGAGTCCCGCCGCCGCGTCACCGAGGCCCTCCGCCGCGTCCGCCCGGACGTGGTCCTGACGGCCCCGCCGGTCGACTACCTCTGCGACCACGAGATGACGAGCCTGCTGGTCCGCGACGCCTGCTTCGCGGCCGGCTGCCCGAACTACGCCACCCGCCAGTGGGAGCCGGCGAAGGCGCTCGACTACATCCCCCACCTGTATTACGTCGACGCCCTGGAGGGGAACGACCGCGACGGCCGGCCGCTGCCGGTGGCCTTTCATGTCGACGTGACGGACGTCTTCGAGACGAAGAAGGCGATGCTCGCCCGCCACGCCAGCCAGCGGGAATGGCTGCTCCGCCAGCACGGCATCGACGAGTACCTGGAGAGCCAGGCCCGCTGGGGGGAGATCCGCGGCAAGGAGATCGGCGTGGCGAAGGCGGAAGGCTTCCGCCAGTACCTCGGCCACCCCTACCCGCACGACAACCTGCTGCTCGAGCTGGTCGGCCAGGACGGGAAGGGGAAGCGGGCGTCGACGCCCTGAGCCGGAGGGCTCAGGGCGTGGTGTAGTCGATCAGCTGGGCGATGAGGCTCTTGAGGTCGCGGCGGTGGGCGATGCGGTCCACGAAGCCGTGCTGGAGGTGGAACTCGCTGGTCTGGAACCCCTCGGGGAGCTGGACGCGGACGGTCTGCTCGATGACGCGGGGGCCGGCGAAGCCGATCAGGGCCTTGGGCTCGGCGATGATGATGTCGCCGAGCGAGGCGAAGCTGGCGGCGACGCCCCCCATCGTCGGGTGGGTCAGCACGCTGATGAACAGGCCGCCGGCGGAGCGGTAGCGCTTCAGCGCGGTGGAGACCTTGGCCATCTGCATCAGGGAGAAGATCCCCTCGTGCATCCGGGCGCCGCCGCCGGAGCCCGAGACGATCACCAGCGGCAGCTTTTGCCGGGTGGCCTCCTCCACGGCCCGGGTGAGCTTCTCGCCGACGACCGAGCCCATGCTCCCCATGATGAATCCGCTGTCGGTGATGCCGAAGACGATGCGGCGGCCCTTGATGAAGCCCTGGCCCACCAGCGCGGCCTCGTTCAGCCCGGTGCGCTTCTGCTCGGCCTTCACGCGGTCGGGATAGGGGCGGCGGTCGTCGAAGCCCAGGGGATCGGCGGGGCGGAGGTCGGCGAACCAGTCCTCGAAGGTGTCGGTGTCCAGGAGCTGTCGGATGCGCTCCTGGGCCGTCAGCGGCATGTGGTGGTTGCACTCGGGGCAGACGCTGAGGTTCTGCTCGACCTGCTTGCGGAAGAGGGTCGCCCCGCAGCCGTCGCAGCGCATCCACACCCCCTCGGGGACGCGCTTCGCTTCGAAATGCCCGTGCCAGGCGTGCAAGGGTCCTCCTTTGGCGGCCATGGGCGGTCGTACTCCTTTGGGCGAGCGAGGATGGGCGCGGGGGCGGGGGCGCGAGCAAGCCGGCGAGGTTCCAGGGTTTCCGCCCGGGGCGATCTTGTCAAGGGGAGCCGTTGCGATGGCCGTTGCCGTTGCCGTTCCCGTTGAGCAGCTCGGCCTGGACGTCGATCTGCTCGTAGCCGCAGCAGGGGAGGAATTCGTCGAGTTGGAGCCGGGGCAGGCGCTTGAGGTATCCGGCGATGAGCCGGCCGATGGGCTCGCCGGCGATCAGGCCGAAGGCCTCGCCGTGGTGGCGGCGGATGAGGGGCCGGAACGCGGCGCGGATGCGATCCATGGCCTCCTCGATGGTCTCGCCCTGGGGGGGCCTGATGGTCCGGGGGTCGTCGATCCACTGGCGGAAGAGCCGGGCGTTGCGGCGGCGGATCTCCTCGACCTGGAGCCCCTGCCAGAGGCCCTGGTCGAGGTTGCGGAACTCGTCGATCCGCTTGGGGCGCAGGCCCAGGGCCTTGCCGACGACCTCGGCGGTGCGGACGACGCTCTCCCCCGGCCCGCAGTAGAGGGCCGACAGGGGCGACTGCCGCTCTCGCGCGACGAGGCGGCCCGCCAGGAGGTCGACGTCGACCTCGCCCTGGTCGCTCAGGGGGATGTCCAGGACGCCCTGGACCCGGTTCTGCTCGTCGTAGAGCGTCGTGCCGGGGCGAATGAGTAGGACCTGCGATGACATCGACGCGGCCATCGTTTCTCGTCTGGACCAGCGGGGCGGCGCGGACTTAGGCCCGGCGGCGAAGGGCCAGCCGGGCCGAGGGCGCTCGGGTCGGAATCTCAACCTGCGACCGAAGTCGGGGCCGGCGTGCCGCGGGCCCTCCCCTTGGTTGACGGGTGAACCCCGCCCGTCGTATCGTCTGGTTCTACCATCCCGCCCCTTGTTTGACAAGATTCCCGCCCGGGGCCCCCGCCCTCCCCGCCCCGAGCCGCCCGGAGGACCGCCCGATGGACCATCGACCGCTGGCCAGGGCCGCCGCCCTCGCCGCCTGCCTCGCCGCCGCCGCGCCGGCCCTCGGCGACGAGCCCGCCGAGGACGCCCGCCTGGCCGCGACGTTCGACGCCTACCTCAAGGAATGGTTCCGTCGCGAGCCGACCACGGCCACGACCCTGGGCGACCACTCCCACGACGATCGCCTGGACGACCTCTCCCCCGAGGCCCGGCGGTCCAACCTCGACTTCCAGAAGGGGACGCTCGACCGGCTCGCCCGCGAGTTCGACCCGGCCAGGCTGACCCCCGCCGGCCGGGTGGATCTGGACATATTCCGGCGCAACCTGGAGGCGTCGATCTGGCTCCGCGAGAACTTCGACCCCTTCCGCGACGACCCGCGCGTCTACGGCGACTACGTCACCAACTCCGTCTACCTCCTGCTGACGCAATCGACGCTGCCGATGGAGGTCAACCGCCGCAACGCCCTGAAGCGCGTCCAGGAGGCTCCCCGCATCCTGGAGACGGCGCGGCGGACGATCGGCCGGTCCCCGCGCGTGAAGGTGGAGACCGCCATCCGGCAGGCCGAGGGGGCCGTCTCCTTCTACAAGCGGGAGCTGTTCGCGCTGCTGGGCGACGAGCCGGGCCAGGGCGAGTTCGCCGAGCCCGCCGCCAGGCTGGCCGC
Source organism: Paludisphaera sp. (assembly GCF_037189885.1). Taxonomy (NCBI): domain Bacteria; kingdom Pseudomonadati; phylum Planctomycetota; class Planctomycetia; order Isosphaerales; family Isosphaeraceae; genus Paludisphaera; species Paludisphaera sp. The sequence continues at coordinate 166,021 of NZ_JBBCIR010000010.1, read as the reverse complement.
GGAGCTGGAGTCGTACGTCGAGTTCCTCAAGGCCGACGTCCTCCCGGACGCCACCGACGACTGGCGGATCGGCCGCGAGAAGTTCGCCACGAAGCTCGACTTCGAGCTGGACGCCGGCCTGACGGCCGACGAGGTGCTGGCCGAGGCCGCGGCCGAGGCGACGCGGGTCGAGGCCGAGATGGCCGCCTTCGCGCGTCACCTCTGGGCCGGCTACTTCCCCGGCGAGGTCGTCCCCCCCGACGACGAGGCGGGCCGTCGCGAGATGACGCGCCGGGTGCTGGAGAAGATCGGCGAGGACCACGGCACGGCCGAGACGCTGGTCGACGACGCCCGCGCGACCGTCGCCCGGATCAAGGATTTCATCCGCGACCGCAAGATCCTGGCCCTCCCCGAGCCCGACCAGTGCCGGATCATCGAGATGCCGGAGTTCATGCGGGGGAATTCGGTGGCCTACCTGAACCCCGCGCCGCCGCTGGACGTCCGCGGCGGCAGCGAGTACGCCATCAGCCCGCCGCCGTCGGACTGGTCCCCCGAGCGCGCCGAGAGCTTCCTCCGCGAGTACAACCGGGCGATGCTCCAGATCCTCACGATCCACGAGGCCTACCCCGGCCACTACGTCCAGCTCGAGTACGGCAACCGCTCCCCCAGCCTGATCCGCAAGGTGCTGTGGTCGGGCACCTTCGCCGAGGGCTGGGCCGTCTACACCGAGCGGATGATGCTCGACCAGGGCTTCGGCGACGGCGACCCGGCGCTGCGGCTCCAGCAGCTCAAGTTCTACCTGCGGGCCGTCGTCAACGCGATCCTGGACTTCAAGATGCACTGCGACGGCATGACCGACGACGAGGCCCGCGAGCTGCTCGTCGGCCGCGCCTTCCAGACCGACGGCGAGGCGACCGGGAAGATCATCCGGGCCAAGCAGTCGTCGTGTCAGCTCTCCACCTACTTCGTCGGCCGGACGGCCTTCTCCCGCCTGCGCGTGGCGGTCCAGCGCGAGATGGGCGAGTCCTTCGACCTGGCCCGCTTTCACGAGGCCGTGCTGGGCGAGGGGACGATCCCGGTGAAGCACCTGCCGAAGCTGGTCCGGGCGAAGCTGGGCCTCGGGGACGACTGATCGCCGCGAGGAGGACGCGGCGAGGACGGATCTCCTGCCTTCGTTCGCGGCAAGGGCCGGCCGAGGGCCGAAAGCGTCAGCTTGTCTCGCGGGCCGGGCCGAGACCCGGCCCGCGGGGAGCATCGGGCGAGCCCATCAAACAGCAAGGCCCCGCCGCGAGGGGATCGCGGCGGGGCCTTTTTGGATTCCGTCGGCTCGGGCCGTCCGTCTCAGCGCTGAGGCGGAGGCGGGGGGGGCGTCGCGTCCGGGAAGGGAGCCTGCCCGCCGCGGGGGGCGCCCTGCGCGGGGGGCTGGCCGCTGGTGCCCCGGAGCTGCTCGTCGCTCATGGCGGAGAAGAAGTCGTGGGGCTGGGCCCTGTAGGTCGGCGGGTTCTCCGGGAGCTTCAGCTCGGAGAGGAGCTTGTCGCGGGCGCCGTCCATCGTGGGGTAGAGCTCGGCGTAGGCGTTGCGCTGCTCGGGGGTGGTGGCGGGGCCGAAGCGCAGGTTGAAGGTGCGCATGAAGCCCAGGAGGTTGCCGAGGTCGGTCTTCTCGACGTTCCGCAGCTCGTTGAGGACCTCCTCGATCTTGGGCTCCTCCAGCATCCGGGTCAGGGCGAGGATGGTGCGGGCGAAGTTGAGGGCGTCGCGGTCCTCGCGCTGGTTCGTCAGGGGGGTCTCGGTCAGCTTGTCGTTGATGCGATGCGCGACGCCGCGGAGCTGTTCGAGGGTCTCGCTCGCGATCTGGCCGTCCTGCAACTCCTTGCGGGCCTGGGCGACGAGCTTGTCGAAGTCCTTGCGCTCGGGCTCAAGCCTGGGGTCGCGGAGGCGGGCGGGCCACTTGGAGGCGTCGCGGAGGCCCTCAAGGCTGAGGGTGATGGCCGCGACGGCGTTGCGGAAGGGGATCTGGCGGACCGTCGCGGCGTCGATCGGGGCGTCGACGGTCCGCAGGGTCGAGGGGGGGATTCGCGGGTCGGAGAGCTGGTCGAGGATCGCGTTGAGGGCGTCTCCCTGCTCGATGTCCCGCGGCGAGGGGTTGTTGTGGATGCGTTCCAGGTTGGCGTTGTACGCGTCGCGGTTGCGGGCGAGGTTGGCGTCGCGCCGGCCGTAGTACTGGCGCGTCGCCTCCTTCTGGGCCTCGTAGACGTACTGGTTCCACCGCATGACGGTGTCGGTGTTGATCGAGTTGGCGACGGCGGTCTTCTCGTTGTAGACGCCGGCGCCCATGGCGAACATCCCGAGCCCCTGGGCGAGGCTCCCCTGGGGGGTGGAGCCGGCGCCCCAGCCGCCCCAGCCGTAGCCGCCGTAGCCGCCGTACCGGCCGTATCCCCACTGGGCGTGGCACTGGGCCGCCGGGAAGCTCAGCGCGGCCGCCAGCCCCAGGGCGGCCAGGATCGTTCGTTTCCGCATGGTCGTGTCCCTCGGGTGTGGTCGTTCCCAATTCCCGCGTCCCCGCCCTCGCGGCGCGAGCGCGGGAGGCGTCGTCCGAATCGGCCAGGTGCCGGGAGCGCCGTCGGCGCCGAGGAAAGCGGCCGCGGGTCGACGTCCCGATCGGGTCTCGTTCATGAACTATAGCACCGGGCGGGGACCGAAATCCACAACGCCCCGCCTCGCGTCGGGCGTGGAACGCGCGGGAAGCGCCGCGCGGAGGCGTGCCGGCTCAGATGTCGTCCAGGGGGACCAGGTCGACCTCGGGCGCGTCCTCGGACGGCCGCGGCTCGGGGCGGGCCCCGGCGGCCTCGTCGCGCTCGACGCGGAAGATGAGCGGGCCGATGGCGACCTCGTCGCCGCGGAAGAGCTGGGTCTCGACGATCTCGCGGCCGTTCACCCGGACGCCGTTGCGGCTCCCGAGGTCGCGCACGATCAGGCGGTCGTAGGCCAGGGCGAAGCAGCAGTGCCGGCGGGAGATCTTCGGGGAGTCCAGCTGGAGGTCGCACTCCGGGTGCCGGCCGACGAGGTAGACCGGGCGTTGCAAGAGGACGACGGGCCCGCTCCCCCGCGCCAGGGGCGTCAGCCGCAGCGTCATCCCGTCACCTCGTCCGGGTCCGGTTCCGGGCGCGGCTCCGGTCGAGACGCGTTGGAGAACTCCACGGGCGTCGGCGGGGGCGCGTCGTCGGGCTCGTCGCCGTCCACTCGGACGATCACCTCGATCTTGCAGCGATGGGCGACCGACGAGGGGAGGGCCTTCCGCACCGCCGCGGCCAGGTCGCTATCCCCCGCCAGGCAATGGGTCTCGACCCCGTCGAGGAGCGCCACGCCCGGGGGCCGATCGGGGCCCGACGCGCGGCCGATCGCCAGGGCCGACGCCGATGACAGGGGATCGGCCAGGGTCCGGTCGTGGCCCAGCCCGGCGTCGAGGCGATAACGCAAGTGCGCGATGGACAGCTCGTCGCCGAGCCGGAGCCGGCCGATCTCCACCCGCTCGCCGTTGATCCGGATGCCGTTGGTGCTCCCCAGATCCCGGACCAGCAGCTCGCCGCCGTCGGGGGTCATGCAGCAGTGGTGCCGCGAGACGCGAAGCGAGTCGAGCCGCACGTCGCACGCGGGATGGCGTCCCACCACGACCATGGCGCGATCGAGATTGATGTCCTGACCTTCGTCGAGGGCCACGAGGCGGGCATTCATGAGACTTGATCCTCGGACGAGGCCGCCGACGGACCGGTCATGCTCCGCCGCGGTAGGACAGGGTGGCGACTATAATCGAATTCGATCGTACCGGTCTACGGCAAAGCGGTCGGCCGTGCCCCATTCGCAACGTCCGCGGGCCCGCCGGGCCAACCTCCGCGACGCGAGGCCTCCTCGGTGGGAACCGTCGAGAACACGCGAAGGCGACGAAAAACCCGCGAACTTTCGGCGAATCAGGCCCGCCTTATCCGTCCATCCCCCCCATCCCGCGTCGCGGCCGAGCATTGCCGACCCCTCCGCGACGTGTCGCGGGCCGTGCCGCAAGTCGACACGCGCCGCACGCATGGAGTTTACGGGAAACAATCAAGAACTTAACGGCGAAATATCGGGATGGGCGAAAATCTTCGGATTACACGAAGCTTCGTCACCGGGCGGCCGGTCCTGTCGCGCCGCTCGCCCGCAGCCAGTCCACGGCGTCAGCGAGCGACTCCCGGACGGGCCGGGGTTCCAGGTCGAGTTCCCGGAGGCTGCGGCTGGCGTCGAAGTGCATGAGCCGGCGGGCGAGCTTCAGCCCGGTGACGGTCGCCTGGGGGGATCGTCCCGAGACGCGGTCGGCCCACAGTTCGCTGGCATGAGCAAACGCCAGGCCAATGGCGTAGGGGACGCGCCATCGCGGGGCCGGCCGTCCCGTCAGCTCGGAGAGGATGCCGAACAGCTCCAGGAGGGTGAGGTTGGCCCCCCCCAGCAGGTAACGCCTCCCGGGGCGGCCGACCTCCAGGACGCGCGCCAGCCCGAGGGCCACGTCGCGGACGTCGATGAGGTTGAGGGTGCAGTCGAGGACGGCCGGCAGGGCGCCGCGGGTGAAGTCGCGGATCAGCCGGGTCGGGGGGGAGCCGCCGCGGTCGCCGGGGCCCACCGGCATCGTCGGGTTGGCGACCACGATCGGCTTGCCCTCGGCGGCGAGCTTCATGGCGTGGTTCTCGGCCCGGAGCTTCGACAGGCAATAGGGGCCCACGGCGTCGGATTCCTCGATCCGCACGTCCTCGTCGATCGGGCCGGCGGCGCCGGACTTCGTCAGGATGCTCTCGGTGCTGGTGTGGAGGATCCGCTCGGCGCCGGCGGCGAGCGCGGCGTCGAGGACGTGGACGGTCCCGCGATGGTTGACGGCTTCGAACTCTCCGCGGTCGGGTGCCCAGAGGTTGGGGTTCGCGGCCAGGTGGTAGACGAACCGGCTGCCGCGGAGGGCCTCGTCCAGCCCCTCTCGGCGTCGGACGTCGGCGAAGACGATCTCGACGCCGCTCGGCAGGTGGGAGACGTCGGCCCCCGGCCGCTCGACGACGCGGACGGCCTCGCCGCGCGCGGCCAGCAGCTCGACCAGGTGGCCGCCGATGAACCCCGCGCCCCCGGTGACGGTCGTCAGTCCGCTCATCGCTCCCCCGTTTCGCCCCGGTGGACCCGCCTGTACCATAACGCGCCAGCCACGTCGACGAGACCGACGCCCCCCGAGGGAGGACGCCTTGATGCCCATCGCCCGCGCACGCCTCCGGACCGCCGGCCTGACGGCGCTCGTCGTCGGCCTGGCCGCCCTGCCCGCCGCGACCGCGCGGGCCGAGATTCTAGCAGGGGCCGCCGTCCGGATCATCACGCCCGATCCGCTCCTGCCCGTTTCCGGCGGGATGGGCCCCACCCGACCCGCCACCGAGAAGCGCGGCGAGCTGACGGCGCGGGCCCTGGTGCTCCGCAAGGGAGACGTCACGGTCGGCGTCGTGGCGCTGGACCTGCTCGGCTTCCCCGCCGTCCTGGCCGAGCGCGTCCGGGCGCTCGTCCCGCGCATCCCCTCGGACAACATCCAGATCGGCTCCACGCACACCCACAGCGCCCCGGACTGCTACGCCCTGCCCGACGGCAAGGGGGGCCATTCCGGCGACCTCGCATACATGGACATGGTCTGCCGCCGCGCGGCGGAGGCGCTGAACGAGGCGATCGACCGCCTGGAGCCGGCCCGGATCCGGACGGCGGTGGGCGAGGCGAGGGGCAAGATCGCCTACAACTACTACGCGCCCGACCTGTACGACCGCCGCATGGGGGTGATCCAGGCCACGCGCGGCGACGGGACGGCGATCGCGACCCTGGTCAACTACGCGATCCATCCCGAGGTGCTTGGGAACCAACTCGGCATCGTCAGCCCGGACCTGGTCGGCCCGCTGTGCGAGGAGCTGGAGGCGAAGGCCGGCGGCGTCGCGCTCTTCATGAACGGCGCGCAAGGGGGGATGGTCACGGCCGACAACCGACTGCTGGACCGGCCTTCCGACCCGGCCCGAGCCTCCTGGGAGGACGCCCGGACCTGGGAGGAGTGCGATCGCATCGGCCGGCTGATGGCCTCCGAGGCCCTCCGGATCGCGGCCGACGCCCCCGCCCAGGACGACCCCGCGCTCACCTGCCGCGCGAGGGTCGTCAAGCTGCCGGTCGAGTCCGACCTGATGTGGGCCGTCGTGGTCCACTCGCCGCTGAAGTACCCCCACGGCGACGACCGGACGGTCTCGACCCGGATCAACCTGGTCGAGCTGGGCGACGCCCGCGTCCTGACGATCCCCGGGGAAGCCTTGCCGAACATCGGCTTCTACCTCAAGCGGAAGATGGGGGACGGCCCCGCCTTCCTGTTCGGCCTGACGAACGACGCCTTCGGCTACATCCTGACCCGCGTCGACTTCCAGAGCTTCCCGCGCTACGACTACGTCTCCCGGACGTCGCTCGGCGAGGAGACGGGGGAGATCCTGATCACGGAGTCGCTGAAGCTGATCGAGGAGGCCGGGCGGGAGCGATGAGGGCCCCCGCCCAGCGACGGGGAGCGATCCCTCCCGGGGAGGCGCCGCCGGCGTTCAGTTCGACTGCATCCACCCCTGGACGGCGAGCTGGGCGCGGGCGCGGCTGGGGAAAGGGGTGGCCTGCCAGGACGGGACGCCGACGGCGGGGTTGGACATCTCGTCGATCCACTGGCGGATCAGCTGCGGGGACTGGCTGACCATCGCCGCGCGGCGGACCATGCCGTTGGCGAGCGGCTGTTCGAACTGGACCGCGTAATAGGGCATCGGGTCGTACCCCTTGCGCTTGGTCAGCCGGTTGAGGTAGGCGTGGACCGTCCTGTCGAGCTTGCCGAGGTCGTCGCCGAACGTGGCGCGGAAGGTCCGGACGTGGTCGTCGGGCGAGCGGGGCTCCAGCGGCGGGGCGTCGGCCATGACGCGGAGGAAGCGGGTGAAGTCGTCGCTCCGCTCCATGGCGAGGTAGTGCGTGATCGCCCAGGCCAGGGCGTACTCGGTGGGGGTCAGCTCCGTCCGGCGGATCATGGCCTCCACCAGCGGCTGGCCCGGCTCGCGGAACAGGGACCGCGTCTGGGCGTCCTGGCCGCGCATCGAGAGCGACACCGGGTCCTCGATCTCCCGCAGCGTCGCCATGTGCAGGTTGTTGATCTGCCCCAGGCCGTCCCAGGCCGGCTGGCCCTTGCGCGAGGCCGGCGCGGAGCAATATTCGGCCAGGCCCTCGACCAGCCAGAGGGGCCACTCCGCCAGGCGGGGCTGGACGCCGATGTTCTGGAGGATCTGGTGCGTCCCCTCGTGGGCGGTCATCTGGGGCCTGAGGAGGGCGTCGACCTCGGGCCCGCCGCGGCGGCCCGACGGCTGCTCATACAGGAAGATGCGGTTGGAGTAGATCTCGTAATAGGCCTGCACGTCCGGCGCGACGGGCCGATGGTTCCGGAAGTCCTCCTCGGACTTGAAGATCACCGCGACGAGCGGGAACTCGGCCTCGTGGACGGTCACGTCGTGCTTGCGGAAGGCGGCGAGCAGGCGGCCGTGGAGGTCCTCCAGCAGTACCCCGTTGGTCCGGGCGAACGAGTCGTCCTCCCCCTGGTGGAGGATCAGGTAGTGGTCCGTCCGATGGACGTTGAAGCCCTCGAACGGGCCGCGGGCCAGGTCCTCGGCCACCTCGTCGGCCGTGGCGGCGCGGAACGGCTCGTCGGTCGGCACGAGCATCGACGGCAGGCCGAGGCGGCCGTCGGGGAGCATCAGCACGGCCTTGCCCTCGTGGCAGCCGTGGAGCCTGGCGACGACCTGGCGGCCGGAATCGTCGCGGATCAGGAACCGACGCTCGGCCTCGATCGGCGACGAGGCGGCGAACTCGCGGGCCGACGGCGCGCCGAAGTCGGGCGGGACCAGCACCGGCGGCGTCGGGCCCGGCGCGACGACGGGGGCGTCCGCGATCTCATCGCCCCGCGCCGGGGTCGCGAGCCCTTGCCGGACGGCCGACACGACCCGCATGGCCCGACGCGCCGGCTCCAGCGCCTTCAGCGCGAGTTCGCGCGCCGAGGCCAGGTCGCGAGTCGCCTCTACGGGCGCGACGTGGAGGGCCGTCGGCTGCAGGCGGATCTCGCCCGCCCAGGGGGGGGAGGCCGTCGCGACGGTGGACCACGCCACGGCGCACCAGGCGGCCAGCGGGGCCGCCGCCATCAGCAGCAGCGTCAGCTCCGCGAGCCCGGCCGCCCCGAGCATCGCCCGGCGACGGGGCTCGCCGCGAGGGGCCGCGTCCGGGCCCCGATCGGGCCGGGGCACGCTCACCGCCGCGCCGCAGGCGGGGCACTCGCGCCGACGCTCGACATCCGGTCGGCGGATGCGGATGGCCTTGCCGCAGCCGCCGCAGCTCGTCACCACGGGTTCCATGGCCGTCGTCTCGCGGGTCATGGGGGCGGATACGAAGGAATTCAGCGAAAGGTGAAAGTCAAGTCTAGCAAGCCCCGCCGGGGCCCGCCAGGGCTGGGCCGGGTTTCCGGGATTCGCGCCCGCCCCGCCGAGGCGAGGGGCCGTCACGCCAGGATCGGCTTGACCACCCTGCCGTGGACGTCGGTGAGGCGGAAGTCTCGGCCCTGGAACCTGTAGGTCAGGCGCTCGTGGTCGATCCCCAGCAGGTGGAGCATCGTGGCGTTCAGGTCGTGCACGTCGACCGGGTCGCGGACGATGTTGTAGCTGAAATCGTCGGTCTCGCCGTGGACGACGCCCGGCTTGATCCCGCCGCCGGCCAGCCAGACGGTGAAGCAGCGGGGGTGGTGGTCGCGGCCGTAATCGGTCGCGGTCAGCGCCCCCTGGCTGTACACGGTGCGGCCGAACTCGCCCCCCCAGACGATCAGGGTGTCGTCCAGCAGCCCACGCTGCTTCAGGTCGATGAGCAGCGCGGCCGACGCCTGGTCGGTGTCTCGGCACTGGGCGCGGATCTGGTTGGGGAGGTCGCCGTGCTGGTCCCAGCCCATGTGGTAGAGCTGGATGAACCGAACCCCGCGCTCGGCCAGGCGACGGGCCAGCAGGCAGTTCGCCGCATAACTGCCGGGCCGGGCGACGTCGGGGCCGTAGAGGTCCAGGATGGACTTAGGCTCGCCGCCGAGGTCGGTCAGCTCCGGGACCGAGGATTGCATCCGGAAGGCCAGCTCGTACTGGGCGATCCGGGTGAGGATCTCCGGGTCGCCGACTTCCTGGTGCCGCATCTCGTTCAGCTCGCCGAGGTCGTCGAGCTGGCGGCGGCGGATCTCGGGCGAGCAGCCGGAGGGGTTGGCGAGGTACAGCACGGGCTCCTTGCCGCCGCGGAGCTTCACCCCCTGATACCGCGTGGGGAGGAAGCCGCTCCCCCAGAGGCGGTCGTACAGGGGCTGGTCGGTCCGGCCGCGCGAGAGCAGGACCACGAACGACGGCAGGTCGCGGTTCATGCTCCCCAGGCCGTAGGCCACCCACGACCCCATGCTCGGCCGCCCGGCGAGCTGCGAGCCGGTCTGCACGAAGGTCACGGCGGGGTCGTGGTTGATCGCCTCGGTCTGCATCGATCGGATGATGCAAATATCGTCCACCACCTTCGCGGTGTGGGGGAGCAGCTCGCTGATCCAGGCCCCGCTCTCGCCGTGCTGGGCGAACTTGAAGATCGACGGCGCGACCGGGAACGACGACTGGCCCGACGTCATCGTCGTGATCCGCTGGCCCATGCGGATCGAGTCGGGCAGCTCGATCCCCCGCCGCTCCTGGATGGCCGGCTTGTAGTCGAGCAGGTCGAGCTGCGACGGCGCGCCCGACTGGAACAGGTAGATGACCCGCTTCGCCTTGGGGGCGAAGTGGGGGAGCCCCGGCGGGAGCCCGTCGGCGTCCGGGCCGGCCTCCGGGCCCGCGAGGGCGGCGGGGCCCATCAGCGATCCCAGGGCCATCGACCCGAGCCCCAGGCCGGAACGCCGCAGGAAGAGGCGGCGGTTCATGTCTTGCGCGATCGCGAGCTGTTCCACGTCTCGGCCTCCGGCCCGGATCATTCCAGGGTGATCGTCTCGTCCAGGTTGAGGATGACGCCGGCGGTCGCGGCGTGGGCGGCCAGCTCGGCCGGGTCGACCCCCTCGGGCGCGGGGGATTCGCCCTGCCGGATCAAGGCGCCGGCGGCGTCCGGGTCGGCCCGGAACGCCTCGAGATAGCTCGCCAGCCCGGCGACCAGCACGCGGCGCTCGTCCGAGTTCGGCTCGCGCCCCGTGGCCAGCCGGAACGCGAACGCCACGCGGCCCTCGGGGGCGGGGCCCCCCTCGGCGATCATCCGCGCCGCCAGGTTCCGCGCGGCCTCGACGTAGGCCACGTCATTCAGGAGTTCGAGCGCCTGGAGCGGGGTGTTCGTCCGGGCCCGCTTGACCTGGCAGATCTCGCGGCTGGGGGCGTCGAAGGTCGCCATCACGGGATGCGGCACCGTCCGCTTGCGGTAGACGTAGAGGCTGCGTCGGTACAGCTTCTCCCCCTTGTCCTGGACGTAGGGCCCCTCCCCCGCCCCGCCCGCCAGCTCCTCCCACAGCCCCTCGGGCTGGTAGGGCTTCACGGAGGGGCCGCCGGCATGGGGCGAGAGCAGGCCGGCGATCGCCAGCGCGTTGTCGCGGACGGCCTCGGCGCCCAGGCGGAAGCGAGGCCCGCGCGCCAGCAGGCGGTTCTCCGGGTCGCGTGCGACCAGGTCGGCCGTGACCCGCGACGACTGGCGGTACGTCGCGCTCAGGACGATCCGCCGGTGCAGCCCCTTGAGGTCCCAGCCGTCGCGGACGAACTCCGTCGCGAGCCAGTCGAGCAGATCCGGGTGCGAGGGCGGCTCCCCTTGCACTCCGAAGTTCTCGGCCGTCTTCACCAGGCCCTCGCCGAAGTGGTGCTCCCAGACGCGGTTGACCGTCACGCGGGCCGTCAGCGGGTTCTCCGGCGCGACGAGCCAGCGGGCCAGCGCCAGCCGATCCGGCTCGGCCCCGGAGGGCAGCGGCGGCAGGCAATCCGGGACGCCCGCCGTCAGCGAGACCGACTCGTCCGGCAGGTCGTACTGCCCGCGCTTCAGGGGGTGGAGCGGGCGTTTCGTCGGCGCGTCTTCCATGATCATGACGGTCGGGATGGCCGGCTCGAAGTCGGCCTTCTCCTTCTTCAGGGCCTCCAGCCGCGCGACGAGCGGGGGCGACGCGCCGTCGATCCGATCGCGGAAGTGGCCGGCGAGGGCGACCCTGGCGACGGCGGTCCGCTCGGCCTCGGGCGTCCTGGCGACCGCCAGCATCGCCCGATCGCGCAGGGCGGCGACCTCCTCGGGAGCAAAGGCGCGGGGGGCGATCCGGACTTCGGCCAGCTCGCCGCGGAGGGCCAGGCCGGTCGAGCGGCTGCCGATCCGCAGCGGCTGGTCGGTGGCCGTGGTGCTCCGCAGGGTGTCGGCCTCGACGTCGACCTCGGCCGGCTTGCCGTCGACGTACAGCCCCACGCCGGCCGCCTTGCCCGAGCCGTCGTAGGTGACGGCGACGTGCGCCCAGGGGTTGCGAGGGAGGGGGGCCTTCGTCTTGACCTTGATCGCGTCGGCGGGCCAGGCGTGGATGAGATGGAGGGTGAGCTTCCCCCCCTCGGTGATGGTGACGTCGTAGCCGCGGATGCCGTTGGCGTCGTCCATCTTGCTGACGCACGCCCCGTCGTCGAGCGGCCGGACCCACAGGGCGACGGTGAAGGGCCGGTCGCGGTCCAGGTCGGGGCCGGCGTCGACCGCGACGAACGACCCGGGCTTGCCGTCGAGCGCCAGCGCCCGGCCGACGGGGCCGTCGACCCACGTCGGCTCGCCCTCGCCGCGATACGAGGCGCCGGCGGGGATGGTCCCGGCCAGGTCGACGCGATGCGTCCAGTCGGCGGGCTCGGGCGGGAGGTCTCGCGACCGGGCCTCGGCTTCCCACTCCGCCTGTCGGGCTTCGAGGCCGGCCTCGGCGTCCTGGACTTCCCTCGCGGCGGCGGCGATGGCGGCGTCGAGGGCCTCCATCCGCTCGCGCTGATCGTCCGTGGGGACGGCGATCAGCGGCGGGACGTTGCCGCGGGTCTCGGTGTAGACGCCCTTCTCGTTGACGTCGTTGAAGAAGCCGAGGAACTGGTAGAACTCGTCCTGGGAGACCGGGTCGTACTTGTGGTCGTGGCAGCGGGCGCATCCCATCGTCAGGCCGAGGAAGGCGGTGGCGGTGGTCTCGACGCGGTCGACGGCGTTCTCGATCCGGTATTCCTCGTCGATCGAGCCGGCCTCGGTGACGGTGCGGTTGTTGCGATTGAAGCCGGTGGCGATCTTCTGGGAGAGGGTGGCGTCGGGGAGGAGGTCGCCGGCGACCTGCTCGACGGTGAACTGGTCGAAGGGCATGTTGCGATTGAAGGCCGCGACGACCCAGTCGCGCCAGGGCCACATGGTCCGGGCGAAGTCGTTCTGATAGCCGTTGGTGTCGGCGTAGCGGGCGACGTCGAGCCATCCGGTGGCCATCGCCTCGCCGTATCGCGGGGAGGCGAGCAGGCGGTCGACGAGCCGCTCGTAGGCCTCCGGGGCCTGGTCGGCGAGGAAGGCGTCGATCTCGGCGACCGTGGGGGGGAGGCCGGTGAGGGCCAGGGTGACGCGACGGATCAGGGTCGTCCTGTCGGCCTCAAGCGCGGGCTCCAGGCCCTCGCGTTCCAGGCGGGCGAGGACGAAGCGGTCGATCGGGCCGCGGGCGCGATCGGCGAGGCGGACGGCCGGCGGCTCGGGGCGCTTCGGCGTTTCGAAGGCCCAGTGCTTGCCCCAGGGCGCGCCCTCGTCGACCCACCGCGCGAGAGTGGCGACCTGCTCGGGCGTGAGCGCCTTGCCGAACTTGGTCGGCGGCATCCTGTCGTCGGCATCGTCGGTGACGAGCCGGCGGATCAGCTCGCTCTCCTCGGCGTTGCCGGGCACGACGATCGGGTCTTCCTCGCGAAGCGTGCTCTCGCGGGCGTCGAGCCGGAGGTCGGCCTTGCGCGCCGCGGCGTCGGGGCCGTGGCAGACGAGGCAGTTTTCGGAGAGGATGGGGAGGACGTCGCGACTGAAGTCGACGGGGGGCTCGGCCCCGAGGGCGGGCGCGGCCAGGGCCGCGACCATCCCGAGCGCGACGAGGCATCGATACGGCATGCGGTCACGCTCCTCGGCGGGGTCTCGCTCCACTCAACATTCGAGGCCAGTGCGATTATGCCCGATTCATCGTCTGTAAAACAGCCTCGACTCGACCCCACCGTCTTCGTGGCGACCGGCGCGATCGTGCTTGGGGACGTGACGATCGGCGCGGATTCGAGCGTCTGGTATCAGGCCGTCATCCGCGGCGACACCGAGGCGATCCGCATAGGCTCGGCGACGAACATCCAGGATTTGACGATGATCCACGCCGACCCGGGCATCCCCTGCACCATCGGCGACCGGGTTACCGTCGGCCACCGGGCCATCCTCCACGGCTGCGCGGTCGAGGACGGCTGCCTCATCGGGATGGGCGCCATCCTCCTGAACGGCGCGAGGGTCGGCGCCGGCTCGGTGGTCGGCGCCGGGGCGCTGTTGCTGGAAGGGATGGAAGTGCCGCCCGGCTCCCTGGCCGTCGGCGCCCCCGCGCGGGTCGTCCGGCTCGTCGGCGAATCGGCCCGCGAGGGCCTCGAACGCTCCTGGCGACACTATTGCGACCTGGCCCGTCGCCACCGCGCCGGCGACTTCCCGCCCGCCGCGACCGCCCCGATCTAGCCCCTCGTCCGTTGGCTTCGTTCGCGCGCCGGGCGCGGCTCTCGGACGCCCGAAACATCCAATCAGAGAATGACTTGCGACACAATCTCATTGGGTTCGTTCGTCGTTTTCGAAGTGGTTTCTTGAGACCCCTCGCCGACCTCCACCCGTTTCTCGCGCGGCTCGCCGTGATCGTTGGCCTGAACAGGTCGCGTCTCGCGGCCCCTATTCGATCCTCGGGATCGAACTCCGCGGTCCTCGACGGCGTCCAATCGCCAACCAGGGCGAAGGCCACGGGCAGGCCGGCGGTCGGTCGGTGGTAGGCAGCGGCGGACGGGCATTTTGCCGCGTTGCTCTCGGATCCCCCGGTTGCCCACGCCCGATACACTTTCGGCGCATGGCGATCCTCGATTTCCATTCCGCCGGAGGCTGACTTCATGCCGGATAGCACGACGATCCTCGTCCTGGGCGCCGGCGAACTCGGCATGGCCGTTCTACGCAGTTTGGCCGGTCGCGCGAAACACTCTCCCGGGACGACCGTTAGCGTCCTTCTTCGCCCGTCGTCGATCGATTCGGCCGACCCTCACAAGAGGCGGGACATCGACGAACTCCGCTCCCTCGGGATCGGTCTCCTGCCGGCCGATCTCGCCATCGCCTCGACCGCCGACCTGTCCGCGCTCTTCGAACGCTTTCACACGGTCGTCGGCTGCACCGGCTTCGTCACCGGGGGTGGCTTCCAACTCAAGGTCGCCCGCGCGGTACTCGACGCGGGCGTGAGGCGATACGTCCCCTGGCAATTCGGCGTGGATTACGACGTCATCGGGAGGGGCAGCGCCCAGGAGCTGTTCGACGAGCAATTGGAGGTTCGCGACCTCCTTCGATCTCAGGATCGGACGGGATGGATCATCATCTCGACGGGCATGTTCACGAGCTTCCTGTTCGAGCCGTCGTTCGGCGTGGTTGACCTCGCGCTAGACACGGTTCACGCCCTGGGCGGCTGGGACAATGCCGTCACCGTCACGACGCCCGAGGACATCGGCGCCCTGACGGCGGAGATCCTCTTCGAGGAGCCGCCGATCATCAACCAGGTCATCTACACGGCTGGAGACGTGATCACCTATGGACGCCTGGCCGAGGTCGTGGAATTGGTCTTGGGGCGGAAGGTGCCGCGGAAGCCATGGAGCGTGTCCGAGTTGAGGGAGGAGCTGGCGAAGGACCCCGGCAATCCCATCAAGAAGTATCGGGTCGTCTTCGCGGAGGGACGAGGGGTCTCGTGGGACATGAGCAAAACGTTCAACGCGCGGCGGGGGATCGAGGTCGTGGATGTGGAACGGTGGGCGCGCGGGAATCTGAAATAGGTGATTTCATACCGTATTCGGGGCACAAAGCTATCTTTGGGGCGCGGCGGACGGGTATGACGATCGGAGTGGGCACTCCGGCGTCCATGGCTCGTGTCTCCAGCGGTGAGGCTCGTGTTCAACCTCATTGGGCAAGGCACAACCCCTATGCTTCAGAAGAAAAAGGCTTATCGCCGGCCGCGGACGAGGTGGAGATCGGCGAGCATGAGCGAGAGATGGGGACGACGCCGCGTCTTCTGAACCGAATCCGGGATGTCAAGGAGCGCAAGCATCGGTCATCCGTATGCTCCGCCCCTCGACTCGCGAGATTTCAGGTTTCCGGATTTTTATCCCGGATCGACGACGCCATCTCGCCTCACGCCCCGGTCCTGGCGCCGAGGGCCTTGCGGAGGCGCTGGTCCTTCTTCCTGGCGACCTTGGCGCGTTCGGTCGTCTCCTCGGGGCTGGCCCAGGCCTCGGGGTGGGTTTGCGCGTAGTAGGCGCTGGAGACCAGGAGGTCGCGCTGATCGAAGACGTGGGTCTGGTGCCGCTCGGCGTTGGCCAGCTCGAAGTTGTGGTCCATCTTGATGGCGTCGAACGGGCAATACTCGGCGCACAGGCCGCAGTTCATGCAGACGTCCATGTCGATGAAGAACTCCTCGGAGAGCGGGACCACGGTCCCCTTCGGGCTCTTCGCCTGGACCATCCAGATGCATTGCGGCGGGCAGACCTTCGCGCAGATGTTGCAGGAGGTGCAGCGGACGTTGCCGTCCTCGTCGTCGTAGATGAGCACCGGCAGCATGCGGAACCGCTCGTAGACCGGGAGCCGCTCGTCGGGGTACTCGACCGTGAACAGGCCGTCGGTCCGCTCGTCCTGGACGACGACGCGCTCCTGGCCGGGGGCGGGGCCGCGGAAGAGGTCGACGGGCAGCGGGCCGCCGCCGCGACGGCGCAGGGCGAGGCCGTCGCGGACGTCGCGCGCGAACGTGAGCAGGAACCGCCTGAGCGTGATCCAGTGGCCCCGGAACACGCCTCGCCCGATGGACATGACTGACACCCTTCCTTCGCGTCCGCCGACCTCAGCGATCGACCTCGCCCAGCACGATGTCGAGGCTCCCCAGGATGCCGACCACGTCGGCGATGGTCCCCCCCAGGCACATCTCCTCGAGCGCCGTCAGGTTGATGAAGCTGGGGCTCCGGACGTGGTAGCGGTAGGCCGTCGCCGAGCCGTCCGACACCAGGTAATAGCCCAGCTCCCCCTTGGGGTTCTCCACCCTCCCGTACGCCTCGCCGGCCGGGACCTTGATCTGATACGTCTTCTTGCCCGCCAGGATCGGGCCCTCGGGGATCTCTCGGACGGCCTGCTTGAGGATCCGGACGCTCTCGCGCATCTCCTGGAGCCGGACCCAGTAGCGATCATACACGTCCCCCGCCGCGCCCGTCGGGATCTCGAAGGCGAAGCGGTCGTAGATGCCGTAGGGGGCGGCGACGCGGAGGTCATACGCCACGCCCGAGGCCCGCAGCACGGGGCCGCCGGTCGAATAATTGATCGCGTCCGCGGCCGAAAGCACGCCGACCCCCTTGGTCCGGTCGAGCATGATCTCGTTGCCGGAGAGGTAGGCGTCCAGCTCGTCGATCTTGCGATCGAGCCGCGTCTCCACGATCGCCCGGCAGCGGTCGAGCCAGCCCGGCGGCAGGTCGGCCGCGACCCCGCCGAATCGGAAGTAGTTGCACATCATCCGGCTGCCCGACGCCCACTCGAACAGGTCGAGGATCAGCTCTCGCTCCTCGATCGCGTAGAGCGCCGGGGTGAAGAACGCCCCCAGGTCGTTGAGCAGGAAGCCGATCGACCACATGTGGCTGGCGACCCGCGTCAGCTCCGCCATGATCACGCGGATGTACTCGGCGCGCTCGGGGGGCCTCGCCTCGTCCCCCATCAGTTGCTCGACGGCCAGGGCGTAGCCGAAGTTGTTCCCCATGCTCGTCAGGTAGTCGAGACGGTCGGTGAACGGCATGTTCATCAGGAACGTGTTGCGCTCGCCGATCTTCTCGTGGTTGCGATGCAGGTACCCCATCACGGGCTTCAGGCCGACGACGGTCTCGCCGTCGACCCGGACGTTCATCCGGAATACGCCGTGGGTGCTGGGGTGCTGCGGGCCCATGCTGACCATGAACTGGTCGGAGTCGATCGCCTCGACCTGGACCCCCTCCGGGATCGCGTCGGCCCCCTTGGGGTCGTCCATGCCGGAGAGGTCGGCCCAGTTGTGGAACGCCTTCGGGATCTTGAGGTTCGTCCCGTGGGGGTTCAGCTCCTCGGACCGGAAGTGGAGCCCCCGCCCCTCCACGATGCGGCTGGGGAAGACCTTGGCGGGCACCTCGTAGTAAGGCTCCAGGTAGTCCTTGCGGAGCGGGTGGTAGGCGAAACCGTCCCACATCAGGATGCGAGTGAGTCCCGGGTGCCCGTCGAAGCGGACCCCCATCATGTCGAAGACCTCGCGCTCCTGGAGGTCGGCGCCGCGATAGACGTGGTAGAGCGACGGCACGACGCCCCGCCCCTCGGCCTCGTCGGTCCGCGCGCGCAGGAGGATCATCGAGCCCGGCCGCGTGGTGCTTTCGAGGTGGTAGTTCACCTCGATGCAGTCGGAGTAATGGACGCTCTGGAGGCTGGCGAGGTAGTCGAAGCGGATCTCGTCGCGGTCGCGGAGGTAGAGCGCCGCGGCGACGAGCCGGTCGGTCGGGATCAAGAGCCCGGCGTGGACGATCTCGGCCGTCCCGGCGCCGAGCGCGGCGTCGAGTCGGCCGGCCAGCGCGGCGAGGCCCTCGTCGCCGAGCCAGACGGCGCTGGGGCGGGCGACGGCCCGCCTCGGCCTCCGCGCGGGCTTCTTACCGGGCTCGACGGCGGACGGCGCGTCGTCGCCGGGCCGTGGGGCGGGGATCAGCGCGGGCTTCTCCAGCGATTCCTCGCGCCTCTCGACCAGGCCGGCGGCGGTGCGCTCCGCGGCCAGCTCGACGGTGCGGAGGTCGACGAGGTCGGGCCCGAGCGCCGGCACGGGGACGTCACGCTCCACATCGTCGCGGTACCAGGGGGCGACGGCCAGGGACTCGCCGTCGATCTTCTTCTGGAGGGCGATGATGCCGTTGATGAGGGCCTGGGGGGTGGGCGGGCATCCGGGGACGTAGATGTCGACGGGGAGGAACTTATCGATCCCCGAGACGACGTTGTACCCCTCCTTGAACGGCCCGCCGCCCGAGGCGCACGCCCCCATGGCCATGACGTACTTCGGCTCCGGCATCTGGTCGTAGAGCCGGACGATCTGGGGGATCATCGTCTTGGTGACGGTCCCGGAGACGATCATCAGGTCGGCCTGGCGGGGGGAGCCGCGGAAGACCTCGGCGCCGAATCGGGCGAGGTCGAACCGGCTGGAGGCCGTGCAGATCATCTCGATGGCGCAGCAGGCCAGGCCGAAGCCCAGCGGCCAGATGCTGGACCGCCGCCCCCAGTTGTAGACGACGTCCACCATCCCCAGCAGCTTGTCCCAGGACGTGACCAGGACGCATCGCTCCAGCTCGCGCTGGAGTTCGGGGTCGATGGGCGTGATCCACTCGGGCCGGATGATCGGCGGGGTGCTGCTCATGGCGGGCCTGCTGGGGGACGGCGGGCGAGTCGCCCTCGCGACGCCGCGACCGGCCGCCGCCTCGGTGGCGATCGCGCGGGCGTCGACTCGACGCCCGCGCGAGAAGTGGAGACGACCGGGATCGAACCGGCAACCCCCTGCTTGCAAAGCAGGTGCTCTCCCAATTGAGCTACGTCCCCGGGGCGGCGCCTGGGCCGACGCCGAGAGACCATTGTAGCGTCGGCCGGGCCATTTGGAAGCGGTACGATGCCGCCGGCCGGGATCAGCGGGGGGGCGACAGGGCCGCGGCGATCGTCTGGGCGTAGACTCGGTGGCCGAAGTCGTTGGGGTGATTGACGCCGTTGCCCGTCAGCTCGCGGTCGCGCTTGAGCGCCAGGAACCGCGACCAGATCGACGTCAGGTCGGCCAGCGCCACGCCGGGGGCCCGCAGCCCGGCCAGGGCGTCGCGGTAGGCGGGGAACAGCTCCTGCCGGAGCGCGACCCAGTCGGGATTGCCGATCATCGTGGCGACCAGGATGAATTCCGCGTCGGGCCGTCCCTCGCGGACGCCGGACATGACCCGCGCGATGTTGTCGCGGTACTCGGCGGCCGGGCGGCCGGCGGAGTCGTTCATGCCGAACGCCACGATCACAATGTCGGGCTCGGCCTCGACGACCTTGTCGATCATCGTCAGCGCCCAGGCCGTGTCCATGCCGCCGACCGACAGGTTCGCGAGCCGGACGTCCGACCCGAACCGCTCCCGGAGATGGAGGCGCAAAAGGTCGTGGTAGGCCGGCTGGAACGGGGCGCCGTCGGCCCAGCCCGAGGCGTTGCAGCCGGTCGAGATGCTGTCCCCCAGCACGACGATCGACAGCGGCTCCCCCTTCTCCAGCTTCGCCACCGATCGCGGGAGGGCGGCGGGGTCGAAGGGAGGCCGCGGCCCGTCCCAGGCGTCGGCGTCGTGCTCATAGGTTACGATCGTCTGGAGCGCGTGGTATTCGAGCTTCCCCCCGAACATGATCTCGTCGCCGCCGTCGCGATGGGTGAGCCGGTACGGCTGGCTCCCCGGGGGCCGCCGCAGGTCCTCGGGCCGGGACGCGACGATCCGCGAGCCGGCGGGGAGCGTGATCTCGCGCGAGCCGGGGGCCCAGGCGTAGTCGCGACCCTCCTCGTACGTCACGTCGCCGGCGGCGTTCCGCACCGCCAGGATCTTGCGGATCGGCATCAGGACGGAGGCCGTCGCCGTGTCCTGGCCGCCGTCCTTCACGAAGAGGACCGATTCCCCTTCCATCACCTCCCCTTCCCAGAACGGGCGCATCGCCTCGGGGCGATAGGTCCAGGCGGGCTCGGCGGCCTGGGCGGGCCCGGCGAGCATGAGGGCGAGGAGCGCCGGCGCGACGGTTCGGATCGATCGGGGCATGGGCATGGTCTCGGGGTTGACTCGGTCAGTCGAGCGGCATGTCGGAGGCGCGGAGGACGGCGGCCTGGACGGCGAAGTCGTGCCCGACGGCGAAGTCCGGGGCCTTCTCGCCTCGGATCACGCGGGCCATGTCGGCGGCGTCGTCGACGTAGCGGGTGTATCGGGGCATGGCCAGGTCTTGATACCCCTGGCGGTATGGCCCTCGGGGGCCCGCGAAGGCGACGCGGACGGCCGGCGAGTCCAGCGGCTGGATGTGGAAGGTCCCCTCCGTGCCGCAGACGGTCAGGTGCCGACGGGCGAAGCCCTCGACCTCCAGCGCCGTCGCGCGGACGGTCGCGGTCGCGCGGGGGTATTCGAGCACGGCCAGCATGTTGTCGAACAGGCCGTCGTCGGCCGGGGACGAACGGCGAGGATAAGGCGTCACCCGTTCCGGGGCGCCGAGCAGGCCGACGATCAGGTCGATGACGTGGCAGCCCAGCTCGAACATCATCCCGCCGCGGAAGTCGGCGAGCCTGGCGCGGTCGGCCGGCGCGACGACCTTGCTCATCACGGCGTGGACCTCGAAGACCTCGCCCAGCCAGCCCTTCGCCATCACCTCCCGCAAGAGCGCGACGGCCGGGTTGTAGCGGAACATGTAGCCCATCTGGACCCAGAGTCCCTGGCGGGCGGCGGCCTCCAGGATCCGGGAGTACTGGGGCAGCGACGCGCCGGCGGGCTTGTCCAGATGGACGTGCAGGCCGCGATTCACGCACTCCTCGGCGGCGTCGAGGAGATCGCGGACGCGGGTCTCCACCAGCACGGCGCGGAGGCCCGGCGTGGCGAGGAGTTCCTCGCGGGTCATCCAGGGGAGGCCGCGGAACGCCTCGTGGTCGGCGAACCGGGCGCGGAGGATCGGGTCGGGCTCGACGACGCCGACGACCTCGTAATCGTCGGAGCGGCGATAGACGTCCAGCTTGGTCGCGTGGCCGTGGCCGACGCCGATCTGGCCGACCTTGATCCGCGGCCGGTTCCCGGCCTCTCCCGCCCCGGCGCGGGGGGCGAGCGCGGTGGCCGGCGCGAGGCCGGACCATCGCAGGAACGAGCGGCGGTCGAGCGGCGGATTCGTCATGGGACCTCCTGGTCGGCGGCCCGCTTGAGGGCGCGGACGAATTCCGGGGACGCGCCGCAGCAGCCGCCGACGAAGGCCGCGCCGGCCTCGATGAACGCGGGGAGGAAGGCGGCGAATCCCGCGGGCGTCGTCGGGTAGACGGCGCGGCCGCCGGCGATGGTCGGCAGTCCGGCGTTGGGCTTGATCCAGACGCCGCGACCGTCGGCGGCGCGCAACCGGCGGCAGATCTCGACGAACTCGGCGGGCCCCGCGCCGCAGTTGGCGCCGACGGCGTCGACGCCCTCCTCCGCCATCGCGCGCGCGACATCCTCGGGCGTGGAGCCGTCGGGCGTCAGCGGCCGGCCCGTCGCCGTGTCGAAGTAGAACGACGCGACGACGGGGAGGCCCGCGGCCAGGGCCGCGCGGGCGGCCAGGCGGGCCTCGCCGACGTGGCAGAAGGTCTCCAGGGCGATCGCGTCGACGCCCCCCTCGGCGAGCGCGCGGGCCTGCGTAGAGAAGGCCTCGGAGGCGCGCGACGCGGCCTCGGTCGAGCCGGCGGCCAGCTCGCGGCCGAGCCCCGTCGGGCCGACGGAGCCGAAGACCCGGACGCCCCGCGACGAGACGGCCAGGCGGGAGAGCCGGGCCCCCTCCTGATTGATGCCCTGGGCCCGGTCGGCGAGGCCGAACCGGGCCAGCGCGATCGGGCTGGCCTGGAAGGTGTTGGTGAGGATGATCCCGGCCCCGGCCTCGACGTAGGAGCGGGCCACGGCCAGGACGTCGTCCGGGCGCGACAGGTTCCAGGCGTCGGCCGGCTCGCCGAGGGCCAGGCCGCGTCGCTGGAGTTCCGTCGCCCAGCCGCCGTCCAGGATCGTGGTCGGCCGGCGGTCGCGGAGGCGGGTCATGGCGCGAGGTACGCGATAACCGCCGCGGTCGCCGCGATCAGGGCCGAATTCGCGATGATCCGCCACGACGTCCGACGGTCGAGGGCCCGCGCCTCTTCCTCCTCGACCCGCTCGGTCCGCCCGGCCTTGGCGTCGAAGCCGGCGACCCCGCCGAGGCCGTAGTTGACGCAGAAGTTGCGCCGCGCCTGGAGGAACCCGAGCGCCGCCATGAGCGCGGGGCCGCCGACCCAGAGGCGGAGCGGCCGGGGCGAGCCCGCCCAGACGAAGTAGCCCCACAGGGCCACCGCGCCGACGAGCCCCGCCCAGCCGACCAGCCATCGCAGCCGGACCTCGGCGCGGCCGATGTTGCACGCGCCGGGGATGTATCCGGGGGTCGTCATGGCGCGTCCTTCGCTTCGAGCTTCGGGTCGAGTTCCAGCTTCAGGTCCTTGAAGCGGACCTCGGTCGCACCGCCGGAATGGAGCTGGAGCCCGAAGATGCCCCGGCGCGAGATTTGGGGGTCGTCCAGGACGACGGCCGGCTTGCCGTTGATGAAGGTCCGGATCGAGGGGCCGACGGCGACGATCTCGTAGTCGTTCCATTCCCCCTCGCGGACGTGCTTTTCGGCCGACTCCTCCCAGAGCAGGCCGCGGCCGCTCTCCTCGTACAGCTTGCCCCACCAGTCGGGGCCGATGTCGGCCTGGGGGCCCTTCATCTCGCCGTCGGGGAGGGCCTCGCTGCGGAACTGGACGCCGCTGTTCCCCTGGTTGCCGACGAGCTTCACCTTGAGGGTCAGGCGGAAGTCCGACGCGCTCAGGTCGCTCTTGAGGAACGAGTTGTGGTCCAGGCCCGCCGTCTTGCCGACGATCTCGCCGTCTTCCACCGTCCACAGCCCCGGCTCGGCCGACCAGCCGGTCAGGTCCTTGCCGTTGAAGAAGCCGGCGACGTTCTCCGGCGTCGCCAGCATCGGCGTCTGCGCCGGGCTGGCGAGGTAGGCGACCAGCGAGCGGACCTCGAAATCGGACAGCGGCGCCAGCAGGTCGTCGGGCATCATCGACAGGTCGCTCGGCCGGCGCTCGTCGATGTCGTCCTGGGGGATCACCAGCAGCTCGTTGGCCGTCTGCAACGTGACGGCGTCCTTGTCCTCCGCCTTGACGAGCCCGGTGAGGACGCGGCCGTCGACCGTCGCGAAGACGTGCGCGAGGTAGTCGTTGCCGATCAGGGCCGAGGGGTCCACCACGTTCGACAGGAAGTATTCGCGGTCGGCGCGGTTGGAGCCGGTGAGGTCCGGGCCGATGTCCGAGCCGGCGCCGAAGAGCGTGTGGCACTGCTGGCAGGTGCGGGCGAAGACGGCGCGGCCCAGCTCCAGGTCGGGCTTGGCCGCGTAGCCGGCGGTCAGGATCTTGCGATACTTGTCGATGAGCGCGGCCTTGTCGGCGGTGGTCTCCCGCGCGGCGCCCCAGACCTTACCGATCAGGGCGTCGACCTCGGCGTCCTTGTGGTTGCGGAGCTGGCGGACGAGGTCGGCCGACAGCTCGTTGGCCGCGACCCGGCCGGCCTCGACGGCCGCCAGCAGCGCCCTCGACGACGCCGCCCGCGCGGCCAGCGTGTTGAGGGCGTCGCGACGATCCTCGGCCCCGAGCGTCGGGTACAGCTCCAGGACGGCTGGCGCGGTCTCGGGGTCGTCATAGGCGGCGAGCGCCCGCAGGGCCTGGGCGCGCAGGGCCGGCTCGGCGAGCAGGCCGCGGAGGACCGGCGCGAGGCCGGCGTCGCGGGCCTTCAAGAGCGAGGCGAGGGCGTCCGCCCGCGCGGCCAGGGGCAGGTCGCCCTGGGCCAGCACCTTGCGGAGGAACTCCAGGGCCAGCGGGTCTCCGAAGGTCGCGGCGAGTTGGGTCGCCTGCCCGCCGATATCCCAGTCGCCGCCGTCGCGGAGCTTCTTGTAGGCGGCCGGCCAGTTCGCGGGCATCTCCGCGGTCCGACGGCCCTGGAGCGACTGGTTGGCGGCCCGGAGGATCGTCAGGCGGGCCTCGTTCGATTCGGCCCGGTCGAGCGCCGCGACGATCATCCCGAACGCCTCGGGCGTCCCCAGGGCGGCGACGCGGCGGACGGTGTTCGCCAGGATGCCGGGGAGCTTCGCCGACGCGGCCAGCCCCAGCGTCCATTCCGGCGAATCGGCCGCGACGGGCTCCAGCGCGTACCAGACCATCAGGGGGATGTTGTGATCGTCCGCGTCCTCGGCGTGGCCGATCAGGGCTTCCAGGATCGGCTTGCGGGCCGCCACCGGCAGCCGCTGGCAGGCCGAGGCCAACGCCAGCCGGACCACGGGCGAGGGGTCCGACGCCGCCAGTTTCGCGAAGACGTCCAGGATCGCCGGCGAAGGCGGGCCGACCTCGCAGGCCAGCTGGACGGCCCACGCGCGAGCGGGGACGTCGGCCGAGGCCAGCGCCTTGAGGGTCACGGCCTCGTCCAGCCCGCCGACGGCGTGCAGCGCCCACAGGGCGTTGAGCCGGGGCTTGGCCTCGGGCGCGTCGAACGCCTTCGACGCCAGCGCGGCGACCAGCTTCGCCCTGGCGTCGCCGTCCATGTCGGCCGCGCGTTCCTGGAGGATCCGCCGGGCGTGGCGGACCTGCCAGTCGTTGGGGTGGTCGAGAAGCGCGACGAGGTCGTCGACGGTCGCCTTCGGGTCGATGGCCCGCCCGGGGCCGAGTTCGGGGCCGTGGCTGACGACGAAGATCCGGCCGTTGGTGCGGTCGTGGGCGGCGGGGTCGGTCAGGTGGCATTCGTTCTCGTCGTACCAGTCGATCATGTACATCTGGCCGTCGGGGCCGGTCTTCAGGCTGATGAGCTGCGACCAGGCGTCGTTGGCCTTGAGGAAGTCGGGGGCGTGCCGGCCGACGAACCCCGAGCCTTGCGGGATCAGCAGGTCGCGGTTCAGCCGGGCGCCGTGGATGTTGTTCATCAGGAGCGAGCCGACGTATTCCCCGGGCCAGGCGTCCCCCTGGTAGATCAGGGCGCCGGCGTGCGCGTGACCGCCGCCGGCGAGGTCGGACCGGCGGTTTCCGCCGTGAGGGTTGCCCCCCAGGTAGTGGCGGTGGTCGGCGATGGTCGGGATGAGGTCGTAGGTATAGGGATTGAAGTCGCTCCCCGCCTGACGCTCGTACCGGCCCCCCTGGATCACGTGATAGAGGTGCGGGATGACGCAGGCGGTGAGGAAGGCGCGGCCGTCGGCGTCGAAGTCGACGCCCCACGGGTTGCTGGTGCCGTGGGCGAAGACCTCGAAGACGTGCCGCGTGGGGTGATACCGCCAGATGGCGCCGTTGAGGGGGGCGCGCTCGGCGTCGGGGGTGCCGGGCTTGCCGACGCGCGAGTGGGTGAAGACGCCGTGGCAGCCGTAGAGCCAGCCGTCGGGGCCCCAGTTGAACGAGTTGAGCGTCTCGTGGGTGTCCTGGTAGCCCCAGCCGTCCAGCAGGACGACGGGGGGGCCGTCGGGCACGTCGTCGCCGTCCTTGTCGGGGATGAACAGCAACTCGGGCGCGGCGCCGACCCAGACGCCGCCGAAGCCGACCTCGATGCCGCTGGCGAGGTTCAGCCCCTCGCGGAACACCTTGCGGCCGTCGAACTTGCCGTCGCCGTCGGCGTCCTCGAAGATCAGGATGCGGTCCTTGCCCTGGCCGTCGGGCTGGCGGATGGGGTAGGTGTAGGACTCGACCACCCAGAGCCGGCCGCGGTCGTCGATGGCGAAGGCGATCGGCTGGACGACGTCGGGCTCGCCGGCGTAGAGCGTGACCTTGAAGCCCGGCGGGGCCTCCATGGCCCTCGCCGCCTCCTCGGGCGAGAGCCCGGCGTGCGTGTAGGCGTCGGCCGCGGGGAGGCTCTCCCGCGAATCGCCGGGGGGCCTGGAATCCCAGAGGGTGAAGCCGTCGAAATTGATATGCCCCCAGCCGCCGGAATCGTCGTCGACGAGCCGGAGGAAGACGTCCCGCCCGACGTGGGCGCCGAGGTCAACGACCACCGGCCTCATGTCCTCCCCGCCGTCGCCCGCGGCGCGATGGATCACGGCCGAGTCGTCGGCCGCGACGATCTCCAGGCGAGTCGTCTCGCCGGAGCCGCCGCCGATCAGGAACCGGGCGAACGGCTTCGTCAGCTTGAACGGGGCCGAGGTGAGCGTCCCGCGCGGGGCGTCGCCCTCGCGCTCGTAGGTGCCGATCCAGTACCGACCCTCGTGGCCGCTCTTCATGTCGGCGCGACGCGCGGCCACCGCGTCCCCCTCGACGGGCTGGCCCCGGAAGGCGTCTCCCTGCGCGGTCCAGTCGCGGAGGTCGCCGGTTTCGAAGTCCAGGTTCAGCGCCCGGCCCGTCGAGTCGGTCGGGCGATGCCCTTCCTCCGCGCGAGCCCCGCCGACGGCGAGGGCCAGGCCCATGGCGACAAGGAGGACGGGGCTGCGGTGCGGACGCATGGGGATCGACCTCGATTCGACGGTGAATCTGGGCGCGGGCGCCGGGCCCGGGAAGAGGATGTTCCCCTCCAGGATGGACGAGCGAGCCGGGCGACGCAAGACCTCCGCCGCGCGGCATTCGCCTTGGCGAAATCCGGGGTCGGGACTACACTCCCCGGCGATCGGATCCGGCGGGCCGCGAGGCCGGAGGCGCGCGGCGTCCATGCACCTAAGGAAGGGTCGAGACATGATCACGGCGACGAGAATCACCCGCGCCCTGGGCGTCATCGGGGTGGTGGGCCTGCTGGCCCACGCGACCACGTCGCTGGCGACGTCGGGCGCGGCCTACCAGGATCCCGGCCCGGCCCCGGCCCCGGCCGCCTCGGCCGTCGACGACGCCCCGCTCCCCGGCGCCCCCGAGCCGGTGAAGGATCTCCCGCCGCCGCCGGACGAGCCGGCCCTCGACCTGGCCGCCCCGCCGGCCGGCGAGATCCTGGAGCCGGAACCCCTCGGGGCGATCAAGCCCGAGGCGGCCCCGGTCGCCTCGCCGGCGCCGCTCCCGGACGACGAGATGGACCCCCTGCCCCCCGCGCGGGAGTTGAAGCCCAGGCCGTCGGCCGCCATCCCCCCCGCCCCGAGGGATCCGGTCGGCGACGAGTTCGACCGGCCCGCCGCCCGGCCCGAGCCCCGCGCCGCCGAGCCCGACTTCGACCCGGCCGACGACCCCGACGCCGACGCCCGCTCGTTCGTGGAGCGCAACCGTCGCGAGGCCCAGGAGCAGCTCAAGGGACTCCGCGAGGAAGCCGCCAGGCTCAAGGGCCGCCTCGCCCGCGTCGAGGCCGGCATCCGCCGGTGGGAAGCCCTGGCCGACGCGCTCGAGCGCAGCGCCCAGGACAAGACCGCCGCGGCCACGGGCGACGGCTCCCGCGCGTTCCGCTCGCGCGGCAACGTCGTCCAGTACGGCGTCCCGGTCGGCGGCGGCGTCATCATCCAGTCGCAGCCCGTCACCCGCTCCGACTTCGTCCCGGTCCCCGGCCCCCGGTGAGGCCGGCCCCCCCGCGACTGCTCAGGCGACCCGGGACTCCGCCAGGAGGCTCCGGGTCGCGTCGTGCGCGGGGGCGCCGAAGATCTGGTCGGGCGGGCCCGATTCCACGACCAGCCCGTCGCCGAAGACGTGGATCATCGTGGCGGCCTTCCGGGCGAATCCCATCGCGTGCGTGACGACGAGCATCGTCTGGCCGTCGCGAGCCAGGTCGGCCATCACGGCGAGGACCTCGGCGGTCGTCTTCGGGTCCAGGGCGCTGGTGGGCTCGTCGAACAGCATGACCTCGGGGCCCATCGCCAGCGCCCGGGCGATGGCCACCCGCTGCTGCTGGCCGCCGGACAGCTCGCGCGGCCGGGCGTCCAGCCGATGGAGCATCCCGACGCGATCCAGGAGCCCCCGGGCGCGCTCGACCGCCTCGTCCCGCTTCATGCCCAGGACGTGGACCGGGGCCTCGATCACGTTCTCCAGCACCGTCCGGTGCGCGAACAGGTTGAAGCTCTGGAAGACCATGCCCGTCCTCAGGCAGGCCCGCCGCGCGGCCTTCGCGTGCTCCCGGGGCGACTGGCGGGCGTCCAGCACGTCCGGACCGATCGTAACCCGGCCCTCCTGGAACCGCTCCAGGCCGTTCAGGCAGCGCAGGAAGGTGCTCTTGCCCCCCCCCGACGGCCCGATGAGGCAGGCGACCTCCCCGCGAGAGACGCTCAGGTCGATCCCGCGCAGGATCTCGACCGTCCCGAACCGCTTCACGACCCCCCGCGCCTCGATCATGCGAGCCCCCCTTTCGTCCCCTCGGCGCCCAGGCGCCGCTCGGCCCATCGCGCGAACCACGACAGCGGCAGGCTCATCGCCAGGTAGATCGCCGCGGTGGCCGTCGCGAACTCCACCACGGCCCTGGTGCCGTTGGCGAGGATCGAATACTCCTTGGTCAGCTCGACCAGCGTGATGACCGAGCAGACCGACGTATCCTTGAAGAGCGCAATGAAGTCGTTGGAGACCGGCGGGATCACGATCCGAGCCGCCTGCGGGACGACCACCCGCCGCAGCGCCTGCCCGCGCGACATCCCCAGCGCCAGCGCCGCCTCCATCTGCCCCCGGGGGACGGCCTGGAGCCCGGCGCGGTAGATCTCGGCCTCGTACGCGGAATAGTTGATCGCCAGGCCGGCGATCCCCGCGACCCACGGGTCGAGCTTCAGCACGAAGAACAGGACGTAGAGCTGGAGCATCAGCGGCGTCCCGCGGATCAGTTCCACGTAGGCCGCCAGCGCCAGGCGAAGCGGGGCGGGTCCGTACATCCGGCCGATCGCCACCATCAGGCCGATCGCCATCGCAAGCGGCATCGAGCCGAACGAGAGGCCCAGCGTCACCAGCGCCGCGGCGCGGAGCCGGTCGCCGTAATGCGGGACCAGGCCCCAGCCGCGGGCGGCCCGTCGCGTCGTCGGGACCTCGATCGGGCCCTGGAAGTCCGTCGCCAGGCCGGCTTGCAGGTCGTTCCAGACGCCGTGCTTCTCCAGGATCCGCCGCAGCTCTCCCGACGCCGCCAGCCGGCCGATCGCGGCGTCGAGGGCGTCGCGAAGGGCGTGGTCGGATCGGCGCGCGTAGATGACGTAATACCCGCGCGAGACCGGCGGGCCGACCGCCCGGAGCCCGGGGAACGCTCCGGCGTAGTGGGCCGCGGCCGGGCCGTCCTGGAGCGTGAAATCGCACTGGCCGTTCTGGACGGCGAGCATGGCGTCGGTCGCGCCGTCGAACCGGACCACGCGGACCGCGCCGGCGTCCGAGTCATGTGCGAAGTCGTCGGCGGCCGAGGCCGTCAGGACCGCCACCGTCCAGGGCGAGCCGTCGGGCTTCGGCCGCCCCAGGTCGTCCCAGGAGCCGGCCGGCGTCCCCTTCGGACCCATCAACTGGAGTTGATAGATGTAGTACGGGCGGGTCGCGAGGTAGTCCTCGGCCCGCTCGGGGGTCCACTCGTAGCCGTTGACGACGACGTCGACCCGGCCCGAATCGAGCACGCCCAGCAGCCGGTCCCAGGGCCCCTGCGAGAACTCGGCGCGGACGCCCTCGCCCAGCGCGCGGGCGAGCCGGTCCATGATGTCGACCTCGAACCCGGCGACGGACCGGGGGGAGTCGGGGTCGGGGAAGGCGTAGGGGGCCCCCCCCTCCATGTCGCTCCCGTAGCGGAGCGTCCCGCGGGCGCGGACCTCGTCGAGGGCGTCGGCCCGCGCGGTCGCCGCGAGCGCGAGCAGCAGCAGGGCCCCGACCAGGCCCGCCCGCCCCCTCCGGCCGGCAACCTCGTGACTTGCGTCGGATTCCGACGCCGCGGGGTCCTCTCCCATCAACGGTGGCCTTCCCGGGCTTCGCCCTCGCGTCGCGTCTCGCCGCCGCCCCGGCCCTCGCCGCGCGGATCGCCTTATTCTCGCACGCCGGGACGCGGTTGAAAACTCCCGTCGTCGCCCCAACCCCGCCCCCCGAGCCGTCCTCGGGGCCATCTCCGAAAAAATTAGGAGAAAGGGCGTCCGCTTGTTGCGACCTCATGCGTAGAGGCATACACTCCCTGACGGAGGGGCGGCGCGGCCGGGCATCCCGGCCGTTTGACCGCCCCGCGCTCGTGGTCGCCCGGCCTCGATTCCGGGGCGATCATCGGCCCTCCCGGATGGGAGCCGGCGGCCTTCGGCCTATTCGAGCGGAGATGGGATGGACGAGAAGCCGTCGCGATCGACGGCCCCGGGGGCGTCGCGCGCCGAACGGCCGCGCGTCGCCAAGCTTGGAGGAGTTTTGATGAAGCGAAGGCGTTTCTTGCGGGCCGCGGCCTGTCTGGCGGCCGGGACGACCCTGGGTGTCGCGGGCTGCTCATCGGACTCGGCCCAGGCGACCCTGACGGGGCAAGAGGCGGATAACAAGCAGGTGCTCGACTCGGCCGCCGCCAACGACAAGGCCGCCGCGGCCGGCAACCCGCGCAGGAAGTCCCGCGGGCGCTGAGGCCCCGCGATCCTCTTATACGACCCTCACGGGCCGCCGGCCCTTCCTCTTCTAGTGAGAGCCATCGAAATCATGAGAAACGGCAATCCCCGTCGCGGGTTCACCCTGATCGAGCTGCTGGTGGTCATCGCGATCATCGCCGTGCTGATCGCGCTGCTGCTGCCGGCCGTGCAGGCGGCCCGCGAGGCCGCCCGACGCGCCCAGTGCGTCAACAACCTGAAGCAGATGGCCCTGGCCGCGGCCAACTACCAGTCGACGCACCAGAGCTACCCGCTGAGCAACGCCACCGACACCTATCCCGGCTGCGGTGCCCCCACGGCGCGGAGCGGCTGGGGGAACTGGAGCGGCCAGGCGATGATGCTCAGCTTCCTGGAGCAGACCGCCGTCTACAACGCCTGCAACTTCTCGCTCAACGCCGCCCCGGCCGACTGCTTCGGCGTCGCCTGGTTCGCGAACTCGACGGCCCGCGACACCGTCATCACCGCCTTCCTCTGCCCGTCCGACGGCTCGACCACCGGCACCTCCGGCGGCCGGCGGCTGAATAACTACTACGGGTCCTACGGCGTGACGACGGACATCTGGAACCCGCAGAGCACCGGGATCTTCGCGCACAACGCCTCGTATGACGTCGGAGCCGTGACCGACGGCACCTCGAATACCATCATGTGGAGCGAGGGCCTCACCGGGAGCATCACGCCGCTGGGCAGGCGGACCTCGGTCGGCGCGCCGGGCGCCGTCGCCCTCCTGGATCCCCGGGCCGTCGTCAACGGCGGTCTGGCCCTGAACCCGACCGTCCAGAGCGGCCTGGCCGCCTGCAACGCGGCGCTCGTCGCCGGCACCGCGGTGGCCGATTCCCGGGGCCAGTTCTGGGCCATCGGCTCGCCCGGCTACACCTACTTCAACACCGTCGTCACGCCCAACTCGAACCAGAGCAAGTGGTCGACCTGCCGGACCGACAACAACAACGGCGCGGACTTCGCCAGCTTCATCAACGCCAACAGCAACCACTCCGGGGGCGTCAACGTCTCCTTCGCCGACGGCAGCGTCCGGTTCATCAAGGACGCGATCGCCCCGGACGTCTGGTGGGCCCTCGGCACGCGCGCCGGCGGCGAGACGATCTCCAGCGACGCCTACTGATCCCGGGTCGAGCCCGCCGACGGACTCCCGGCCCTCGTCGTCCCCTTCGGGTCGGCGGGGGCCGTTTCGCTCGCCCCTCGGCCGCGGCTCGGGGCGTCGGCGGGCGTCAGGCGGGTCAGCCGGCCGACGTAAAAGCGGTGCCCGCGCCACTGGACGTGGGTCTTGAGGAAGGCGTCGAACCAGACCGGCAGCAGGACCACGTCCTTGATCGGGCTGTAGAGGAGCGTCCGGAGCGAGGGGAACGTCCCTCGCAGCCGCTTGGTATGCAAGGCGTCGCGCAGCATCCCCAGGCCGATCAGGCCGATCAACCCGCCCCAGGCCACGCCCGAATCCCCGGAGGCCCCCCAGACCAGGCCGATGACGGCCAGGTTCGCCAGCGGCTCGGCCGCGAAGGCCGGCAACGCCAGGCGGCGCCGGATCTTGAACCAGCGCGAGTGGCGGTTGAGGAACCAGACGAACCCGCGACGGCGGTTGACGTTCTGGATGACGTGATGGCTCAGGCGGATCGAGTAGCCGGCCTTTCGCACCCGGACGCCGATGATCTGGTCCTCGGCCAGCAGGTTGCGGACCGCCGCGAACCCGCCGATCGCCTCCAGCACGGACGCCCGCATCATCATCGACTTGCCCACCACGCAGGTCACCCCCAGCATCGACGCCAGCGCCATGCCGCCGGCGATGTAGCCGTTGATGTGGAGGTTCTCCATCGCCGCGGCGGGCCCTTCCTCCCCCGCGCCGGCGAATAGGTTCGTCACCAGGCCGACGCTGGGGTCGGCCAGGTAGCAGGCGGTCTCGCGCAGGTATGACGGCCGGACGCGCACGTTGGAGTCGCTGATGAGCAGCACGTCGTGCCGCCGATAGGGCTCC
Source organism: Paludisphaera sp. (assembly GCF_037189885.1). Taxonomy (NCBI): domain Bacteria; kingdom Pseudomonadati; phylum Planctomycetota; class Planctomycetia; order Isosphaerales; family Isosphaeraceae; genus Paludisphaera; species Paludisphaera sp. Next base: position 133,485 of record NZ_JBBCIR010000010.1, on the reverse strand, counting down.
ATCGCCGCCAGGCTCTCGACCTTCGGGTTGAGCCCGAACGGCGGGCAGCCGACGACGAGCCGGGCGTCGGCCTCGGGATGGCCCGCGATCAGCCTGCGAGCCACGACGGCCGCCGGGTCGTCGGGATCGGCGACGCAGAAGATGAGCTGATAGGTCGGATAGTCCAGCGCGAAGAAGCTGGCGAGGTTCCCCTCCAGGTCCTCGTCCAGGCCCTTGAGCGGCTTCAGGATCGTGACCGGCGGGGCGTGATCGGGGAGGCCGCGACGCCGCCGCAAGATCCAGAAAAGGCAGGCCGTGGACGCAAGGGTGGCCGTCACGGCCACCAGCGCCGCGAGCCCGAGCATCAGGTCGACCGCCTGCGAAGGCGAGACTACCATCCCGCGCCCTCCTCCTGAATGGACGTCCCGGGCGACATCATCGTCGAACTTCGATCATACACCCGACGCCCGTTTCCTCCAATCCCGCCCGCATCCGCCCGCCGGAGGCTGCGGCCGCGGTTGGCTTCGTTCGCGCGCCACCGCCCGGCGACAAACGCATTCAAGTGATTATTCATCAACGACTTGAAGCCGAGACAATTTGGCTTCGTTCGTCGTCTTCGAACACGTTTCGCCGAGTGTCGGCGTCCACCCCACGGCCGGGCGGATGGGGCTCCGACCGACGCGGCCGGGCCGGCGTCCGTCGGCGCGTGGGAGGCCGTGGCCTCGCGCGCGCCGCGTCGCGCGTCTCGTGGCCGCCTCGAAACCGAATCCAACTTGTCAAGGAGCGGGGGCATCCAACTCCCCCATGATCCGCGGCGGAGGTCGCGGATTTCAGGTTTCCGGGATTTTCATCGGGAACGCCGACGGGCCGGAAGGCCGTGCGACGCGAACGCCCCGCCATCGCGTCGACCCGGGCCGGCGCGGGCCGGCATGGGCGGCGCGTGGTAGACTAGGGGCCCAGCGTCGACGGCATCGTTTCAAGGAAGGGAGGCGTTCCAAGTGAGGCCAAGTCTCGCGCTCGCCGCGTCGGTCGTCATGCACGCGATCCTCGGGGCCCTGGCGTCGTCCGGGGCCCAGGAGGCCGCGAAGCCCGCCAACGAAGACCCGACGGCCCGCCCCAGGGCCCGGATGGTCCAGCGCCACCTGGTGGAGCGCGGGATCAAGGATCCCCGCGTGCTGGACGCGTTCCGCACCGTCCCCCGACACAAGTTCCTCGCCCCCGGCACCGATCGCCAGGCCTACGACGACGAGTCCATCCCGATCGGCGAGGGCCAGACGATCACCCCGCCGTATGACGTCGCCTTCATGACCGAGGTCCTCGACCCGAAGCCCGACGACGTGGTGTACGAGGTGGGGACCGGCTCGGGATACCAGTCGGCGATCCTGTCGCGGCTGGTCAAGGAGGTCTACTCCGTCGAGATCCACCGGCCGCTCGGCGAGCGCGCCGCGAAGGTCCACCAGGAGCTGGGCTACACCAACATCCACACCCGCGTCGGCGACGGGTACGAAGGCTGGCCCGAGGCCGCGCCCTTCGACGCGATCATCGTCACCTGCGCCCCCCAGCGCATCCCCGCGCCGCTGGTCGATCAGCTCAAGGAGGGGGGCCGGATGGTCATCCCCCTGGGCGACCGCTTCACGCAGAGCGTCTGGCTCGTCACCAAGAAGGACGGCAAGCTGGAGCGGAAGGAGCTGAAGCCGACGCTGTTCGTCCCCATGACCGGCAAGGCCCTGCGCGAGACCGCCGAGCCCAAGCCCGATCGATGACCGACGCGACGGAGACCCCTTCGTGACCAAGCCCTCCCCCCTCCTCCCGCTCTTCTTGACCCTGGCGCTGGCGACGGGACTTGCGATCCCCGACCGGGCCAACGCCCAATCCCCGGCCCCCTCCCCGGCCCCGGCCCCCGAGATCGTCCGCACGCCGCCGCCGGCCCGCGACGACCTGGAGGAGGACGCCAACGGCGACGGCGTCCCCGACGGCTGGTACAACGCCCGCGACGTCTCGATCGAGGCGACGGGCGGGGCGTCCGGGCCGAAGTTCATCCGCTTCGCGTGCGACCGCCGGGGCCGCCCCGCGCGGCTGAGCCGGGCGTTCGGCGTCGACGGCCGCTCCGTGGAGGCGGTCGTCGTCGGCATGTGGGTACGGCTGAAGGACGTCGAGCATGGCGAGCGCTCGGGCGAGGAGCCGGGCTTCCTCATCGACTTCCTCGGCGACGGCCTGCGGCAGCTCTCGCGCGGCACGATGGGCCCCTGGACGCGCTCCGTCGGCGACCGCTGGACTCGCGTCGCCCGTCGGATCGCCGTCCCGCCGGGGACGCGCGACGCCATCATGTCCGTCGGCCTGATGGGCGCGGCCGGGACGCTCGACGTCGACGGCTTCACCTTCGACCTGATCCCCCGCCGGGCGGCCGAGTCGACGAACCTCGTCGTCAACGGCGACTTCGAGCTGGGCGACCCCGCGCCGGCCTACTGGATCGTCAACAACGACGCGGCCCGAGTGTTCCCCGGGCGCGCGTCCGACGCCTGCGTGGAGCTGTCGCGCCCCGGCGCGAAGGTCCTCACCGGGCTGGCCCTCCCCGTCGGGCCGTTCGACTCGCTGGAGATCTCGCTGCACGTCCGGGCCCAGGGCCTCCGAGGATCGGGGGGGGGCGGCGCGGGCGTCTTCTTCCTGGACGAGACGGGCGAGCCGCTGCCGGGGCGGGCCGGCGGCGCCCAGGCGTTCCGATGGGCCGGCACCTTCGACTGGTCTCCCCGGGTCGCGACGGTCCCGGTCCCGCGCGGGGCGGCCCGCGCCGTGGTGCAGTTCGAGAAGACCGAGGGGGGGGGCTCGCTGCGGATCGACGACGTCCGCGTGACCGTCTCGCCCGACGCGGCGGCCGGCGCCTGGAGCCCGTTCCAGTTCGGCGACGACGTCATCGGCTGGAGCGCCTACAAGCCCGCCGAGGCGATCGCCGCGGGCTCGGCGCTGGACTTCTCGTTCCTCAACCCCGGCCCGGCCGGCTCGAAGGGGCCGGTGGTCGTCAAGGACGGACGGCTGAACTTCCGCGACGGCGGGCGCGCCCGCTTCTTCGGCGTCCAGCTCCTCCCGCCGGCGGCGTTCCAGGAGCGGGAGAAGGCCGACGCCCTGGCCGATCGCCTGGCGCGATCGGGCGTCAACCTCGTCCGCCTGGGCGACCTCGACACGCCCCTCGGCCCCAACCGGAGCCTCATCGACGACGTCAGCGACGACACCCAGGAGTTCGACCCCGTCGCCCTGGAACGGCTCGACCACCTGGTCGCGGCGCTCCAGAAGCGCGGGATCTACGTCGCGGTCGAGCTGCTGGGCGCCCGGCGGTTCCGGACGGACGACGGCGTGGAGGCGGCGGGCCTGCTCGCCCCCGGCGGCGGCCCCGCGGCGGTGGTCGACCCGACGATCGGGAAGCTGAACGTCGAGACGTCGCTGGCCCTCCTGGGCCGGACGAACCCCCTGACCGGCAAGGCCCTGCGCGACGACCCGGCGCTGGCGTGGGTGACCCTCGCGGGGGAGGTCTCCCTGTTCGACCTGATCGACCGCCCCGACGGCCTCCCCGCGCCGTATGACGCGGAGCTTCGCAAGCGCGGCGAGACCGCCCGGGGGCTCTTCGGGCGTCGGCTCTGGCAGTCGATCGAGTCGGCGCACTACTCCGAATGGGCCAACCGGCTGCGCGAGACCGGCCTGAAGGCGCCGATCGCCGGCGTCTCGCACTGGCGGCGGGAGCCGGAGTTCGTCGCGTCGCTGATCGCCCCGGGGCTCGACCTGGTCGACGATCGCCTCTACTGGGCGCCGCCGGGCTTCGTCACGCCGGAGTACCGCTCGCAGCTCTGGAGCCGCGACGGCGGGCTCGCGGCGGGGGCGGCGCGGAAGCAGGCGGAGGGGCGGCCCTACGTCGTGGGCCAGTGGTGCCCGCAGACCATGGGCGCCTGGGCGTTCCCCCACGAGGCGGCCGACCAGATGCTCGCCGCCGCGACCGCCCGCCACGAGGACTGGGACGCCCTGGTGCGCCGGGGGGTCTTCGTCTATCCCAAGGTCTGGGGCGACGGCCCGGTCGGCACCGCCGGCGCGGAGGACATCTTCCAGATCCCGGGGGTCGCCAACGGCACGCCGCAGGTCTTCGCCCTCTGGCCGCACGTCGCCTCGATGCTGCTGAGGGGCCGCGACGAGCCGGCGCGTCCCGCCGCGGCCGCCCCCCGCAACGCCCCCAGGCGGCGGACGCCCACGCCGGGCTGGGATCCGTCGCGCGGGCTGGTGGTGGTCGACACCCCTCACACGCAGGGCATCGCCGGGTGGACGGCCGACGCGGACGTCTCGTTCGGGACGCTCGACGTCGCCTCGGACGCCCCGTTCGCGACGGTCGTCGTCTCGTCGGTCGGCCCCGAGCCGATCGCCGAGGCGAAGCGGCTGCTCGTCACGGCGATCGCCCGCGTCGAGCCGACCGGCTATCGCTGGGTCGACTCCTGGCAACGCGAGACGGCCGACCCGGGCCGCCCCCCCCTGCTCCTGGAGCCCGTCGCCGCCCGCGTCGAGTGGCGGCGGAAGGGGACGATCCAGGCCTACGCGCTGGACGAGTCCGGGGCCAGGGTCGGCGCCGCGACGATCGAGACACTCCCCGAGGGGGGCGCCGCGCTGGTGCTCGATGGGCGCTCCCCGGCGATCCACTGGGAACTCGTCGCGGAGTGACGACGGCCGAGGCTTGATGGACAAGGGCGGGAAGCGAGACGACCGCGTCGACGGGCCTCTTGAGGGGCCCGGACGCGGTCGTCTCATTTGTCACGCCCGTCGGTCGGACGCCGATCGTCGGCCCGGCTCGGGTCCGGTCAGATCAGATCAGCTCCTTGAGGGCCTTCAGCGGCAGGATCTTGATCACCTTGCGGGCCGGCTTGGCCTTGATCATGATCGGCTCCTTGGTGGCCGGGTTGAAGCCCGGGCGCTCCTTGGTGGCCGGCCGGTGGACGACCTTGATCCGCAGCAGGCCGGGGATCGTGAAGACGCCCGGCCCCTTCTTGCCGATCTCGCCCTCGATCATGCCGGACATGGCTTCGAAGACCGCGGCCACGTCCTTCTTGCCGAGGCCGGTCTGCTCGGCGAGCTTCGCGAAGATCTCGCTCTTGGTGGCGGGCTTGGCGGCCGGCTTCGCCGCGGCCTTGGCGGCGGGCTTGGCGGCGGACTTGGCGGCCTTGGCGGCGGGGGCGGCCTTCGTGGCCTCCGCGGCCTTGGGGGCGGCTTTCTTGGCCATGGGTGAGCACCCTCTTCCAGTTGATCGACGAACCTCTGCGAGCCGGTCGGATCCTCCCTCCCCAGTGAAGAGCGGCCTACGTGGCTCCTGCGCATCGTTTTCGACGATTATGCCGCGGTGCTCCACTGAAAATCAGCCCGCCCCCTCGAAAATCCAGGGAAATCGCGTAATTTTCGCCCCGACCCCCGTGATTCGCCCCTCCAGGGGCCTTCCGGGCCGTCGAGACGCCCCGCCGATCACAGCGCGAGCCCGCGCCGGATCGGCTCGAAATCCATCAGGAAACGGCCCGTCGCGGACGTCATGTCCACCAGGAATCCCTGCCGGGCGTAGGCCTCCGCGGCGCGGGAGGCCTGCGCGAAATCGGCGAAGACCTGCCTCATCGACTGGGTGCCGTCGCTGATGCGCAGGACCACCGTGGGGCTCTGAGACCGCGATTCGCTCGTCATGTTCCCCTTCCTCGCCCCGCGACCCGACCGTCCGACCGTCCGCGCGGCGTGTCGCGCCGCGCAGCCCGGACGCCGGGACCATCGACCATGGGGCGATTGTCCGACGACTACGACTTCCGGAGCCCGCTCCGGGGCTATCCACAATAGCCCCCGCTCCCCCGGATGTGTCGCGCGATTTCGGCTTAAGTTCGACGCGACGCTTTCCGTCAACATCGACGACCCGAGCGTGCGTGGAAGCCGCCCTCCATATAAGCAATCATCACGCCAAAGCTCGATCGACCGCGAATATTGGCCACGGCGCGCCCGCCACGGCGGGCGACGGTCGGGCACGCCGGCTCACCGCCGTGAATCCAGTCGAAATACCCGGCCGCGACCGACGCGGCGGTGCCAGCGGTCAGGCGATCGCGAACCGTCCCCGCCTCCGTCACCCGACGGCCCCGTCTCGGCCTCGCGCGTCCCGCTCCTCCGGCGGGCCGAGGGCCCCAGGCTTCACCGGCGTGGGCCCCACGGCGGCGACAGCGGCCCGCCAGGCGTCGCCCCGGAGTCACGCGGCTCCCCCGCCCCTCTCGCGGAGCGAGGGAAGCCCGAGGCGCGGGCCGACTCGGACGCCGGCGCGTCTCGCGTCCGCCTCCGAGGGGATGACAGGCCGTCAGGCTGGCCGGCGCGGGGACGCGCGATTCACGCTCGCCGGGCATGGGTGGAGACGACATCGATCGCGTCGGTCCCGAAGACCGATGGGACCCGCCCGGCCCTTTCCCAACAGGAGAGGGGTCGAATCGGAGTCGCCTCGGCCCGTGTTTGCACCCCCGCGAGTCGGGGGCGATGGCGTGGCCCGGGGAGATCGGGCCAGGGGAGAAAGGAGTGAATGGGCGCACCAGGATTCGAACCTGGGACCTTACCCTTATCAGGGGTACGCTCTAGCCAACTGAGCTATGCGCCCGTGTCGTCGTGTGTTGCGTCGACAGGAAGTAGTTTACCCGAAGGCGGCCGCGAGTCAACCACCCACCGCCCGAAACCTGGAGGACTCGGACTTGTCCGGCGATCCGGGGACGAAAAAGCCCTCCCGAGGGCCGTGGGGCTCGTCGGGAGGGCCGGGGGACCCGTCGTCTCGCTCAGATCCGGGGGCGATCGGACACGCCGCCGATCACTGGATGAACGCGTCCTGGCTGACCGGCTGCTGCTTGAACGGGATGGGGAGCTTGGAGCCGGCCGGGGTGATGATCTTGGCGTAGACCGTGCCGTCGAGCGTGTTGCTGATGAACCGCACGGAGCCGTCGCAGAAGGCGAAGTTGGATCCGTTGGCGTGGCCGCTGGTCACGAAGGGGAAGGTCCCCTTGATCGTCAGCGTCTGGCCGTAGCCCATGTTCTCGAACGTGCCCAGCTTGTTGGCGTTCTGCCAGGCTTCCTGGTCGGAGGTGTTGAGGTACGAGGCCATCGGGAAGCTGCCGACGCAGTCGGCGCTGGTCGGGCCGCAGATGTTGTCCGAGCCGATGAACATCGAGAAGTTCGGCCAGGGGGCCGCCCAGTTGGACTCCACCTGCGCCGAGTAGGGGACGCCGCTGGAGTAGCCGACCAGGGTGTTCTCGCCCAGCAGGATCGTCGAGCCCGAGCCGTCCACGATCGAGGCGGCCGTGGTCTTGATGCCGCCCCAGGCCGGGCTGCGGCCGTTCTGCGCGGCCGGGATCGTCGGGTCGACGATCTTGTCGTAGACCGAGTTCAGGAACATGACGCCGAGCTTCTGGTTGATCCCCTGGGCCAGCGCCCCGGCGGAATCCCATACCATGACCGCGCCGGTGCCGCCGGCGGTGGCGTCGGTCTGGTAGGCCGTCCAGGAGAGCGGGTTGGCCGCGAACCGGGCGAAGCCGCCGTTGGCGACGTAGCTCAGGTTCCCCTCGTTCGGCGTGAAGTTGGTGTCGTCCGGGCATCGCAGGATGGCGATCCCCGACTTCGACAGCACGCCGTTGGGGGTCGTGGAGACGTCCGCCGTGGCGGTCGACAGGTAGTGCGTGCTGTTGGTCCAGTTGTTGGCCAGGCCGGCCTCGTCGAGGTCCTGGAGGATGTCGACGACCCAGCTCCGGCCGGCGCGGACCGCGGCGGTCGCCGGCACGCCGGTCGCCCCGGCGCCCAGGGCCGTCGTCAGGATCGAGGAGGCGGCGTCGGTCGCGGCCGGGTTTTCGAAGAACGTGCCGGCGGCGGGGTACGCCCCCTTGCGGATCTGGTACCCGTTGAGGGCCAGGGCGATGTTCTTCATGTTGTTCTGGCACTGGACCCGGCGGGCGGCGGCGCGGGCCGACTGGATGGCCGGCAGCAGCAGCCCGACCAGGACGCCGATGATGCTGATGACCACCAGCAGCTCGATCAGCGTGAAGCCTTGGCGGCGGCGACGGGACTTCATGAGGCGGTCCTTTCGTAGACGGGAGGGAGCGAGACTACTGGAATCGTATCGCGGTATCGTCCCCATGGACAATACGTTCGCCCGGGGCGGCCGTGACAGGGCCGCCCCGCGCCGGCTCACTGGATCGTCCGACGGTACACCACGGCGGGCCGGAACGCGCCCACGGCGTCGGGGTCGAACCCCGTGAGCTTGAGCCGGTCCACCACGAAGAAGCTGCGATGCCTGGCGTTCTGGCCGGTCGACGCCCCGATCTCCGGGCCCAGGACGTCGAACGCCGCGCTCGGGTAGGGCGAGCCTATCATGGAGATGTCCCCCTCCCGCTTGACCTCGAAGAAGCCGATGGTGATCCACACCGCGAACTGGTGCGTGCGCACCGTCGTGAGGTTGAGGATCCGCTGCATCTGCTCGCCCCGGAAGTAGGGATGCTGCGTCATGCTGGTGCCGCCCAAGCCGAGCTTGGCGTCCACGCCGAAGAGGTTCGTGGCCCCCTCGCCGAAGCCCCGACCCGGCAGGCCGCCGATCGTGGGGTTCTGCCCGGCCGCCCCGTTGACGGGATGGATCCGGTTGACGAATTCGTTGCCGAACAGGCCCGCGTTGCTGGCCGAGACCCCCGCCCGGGCGTCGGCCGGCTGGAACAGCCGCCGCGTCGGGATCGGCGGGGGGAAGACGGTGGCGGTGTTGCTGCTCCCCGCCCCGGGGTTGTTCCCCCCCCAGACCGTCCGCTCGTAGCCGTGGAACACCCGCTGGTTGCGGACGCCGGGGTCGTCGGCCACCGGGTTGGCGTTGACCGGGATCGCGACGTTGAGCGGCGGGTCGGTGTAGAGCGACGGCGGCAGGGTCGCCGGTCGCATCGGGCTGAATCCGACGTCGGGGTACGACGGCGACCGGAACGGCCGTTCCGCCGGGAGCCCGAAGTACGGCTGCGTCCGGCCGGCCGCCTCGATCGTCTGGTTCTGCGCCGTGGCCCCGTCGCCGAAGCCGAACAGGAAGCCCGAGCCGCCGTGCCGCGCCCAGAGGAACTGGGCGAAGGCGCCCTTCATGTTCTGGAAGCCGCCGTTGATGTACCCGATGTTGTCGACCGGCTGGACGTAGGTCGGCGAGCCGTCCGCGGCCGTCGCCGCGACCACCATCGGGATCGGCGCGTAGCCGGCCACGAGGGGGGGCGGGTTCCCGAGCGGGAGCCAGCGGCCCCCCTCGAAGCGCGTGGCCGCGGGCGGGGTCGGGACCTGGTTGATATCCAGCAGCTCCTGGTTGTAGGCCTGGTCCTGCTTGCCCAGCAGGCCGAAGAAGACCTCCTCGTCGATGATGAGGTTGAGGTTCAGGAGCCCCGGCCGGGCGTCCTGGCGGGCCCAGTCGAAGTTGGTGCCGTTCTGCACCATCCCGATCGCGCCGGTTGACTGGCTGGGGACCTCCAGGAACTCGAACATCTTGAACCAGCCGTCGGCCGCGTAGCCGCCGACGGTCCCCGCCGTGGTGGTCGCGTTGTACAGGATGTCGTCGGTGGGCAGCGGCGGGGCGGAGGCGACGGGCGGGTTCGCCCCGGTGTAGAAGAATTTGTCGACCAGGTAGGGGTGCGAGTGGGGCTCGACCGGGGCGGTCGCGCCGCGGAAGAGGAACGGCTTGGCGGAGTAGGCGTTCGCGACCTCGGCGCCGGGATCGACCGGCAGGGCGTTGATGGTCGCGGAGCTGGTGATCAGCGAGCCGGCCGCCGCCGCCCGCAGGCCGGGCGCGTTCTCGGCCGTCGGCGCGAACTCGGCGAACTGCTTGGTGAACAGGCCGGGGCCGCAGGCGGGGACCAGGGTCAGTTCATAGGGGCTGGTGAAGTCGCGGTCGTGGAACGGGAACCAGTCCCAGAACTCGCCGGCGGCCCCGTCGTTGACCTGACCGAGCGTGTTATAGATGCGCTCCCGGGTCAGTTCGCCGGTCGCGCTGCCGGAGTCGTCGCGCTGGGTGGTGTCCCTCCCGTAGAAGACCCGGATGTCGCCGAGCTGGCTGATGGGCGCGGCGATCTGCTCGGTGAAGCCGTAGCGGGGGTCGATCGAGCCGGCGGCCCCGGGCGTCCAGGGGACGGCCTGGCCGCCGCGGTACGGCTGCATGCGCTGGTAGGAGTAGACCCGGAACGATTCCGCCGCCCTGGTCACGTTGTCGACCCGCAGGGGGTCGCCCGACGGGCTGGGCGTGGCGGTCGTCAGGCCCGAGCCCCCGACGTCGACGTAGGGGAACCGCATGCTGTCGACCACGACCATCGGGTTGTCCGCGGAGACCGGCCTCATGGGGTTGGCCGGGCGCCGCAGGTGGACCCAGTAGTAAGCCCCCGCGTCGGGGGCCCGCGGGATCGGGACGGGCGTGAAGGTCGCGACCGGGGTGCCGTCGAGGTTCCTGGGGCGGGCGCCGACGGGGATGTCCAGGCCGGGCGGGATCGCCGCCGTGTTGAACGGGTCGTACGTACGCTTCAGCGAGTAGAGCGTCCCGCTGGGCGTGCCGCCCGAGAAGGCGGGCAGGCTCGACCAGGAGGGGGCGGGAGCGGCGGCGCCCGCCGGGTGCTCGTGATCGCCCACGAGTCCCGCGGTGTCCGGGTGCTCGAACGCGAAGACCGCCGCCGGCATCGGGTCGCCGGTGCCGCGGGGCAGCGCCCGCAGCAGCGCGCCTTCGCCGACGGGGGCGGCGGCGCCGGCCCCCTCCTTCGTCGAGAGGGCGTCGACGCCCAGCGGCGTCACGCCGTGGACCGTGGCGCCCTGCTGGAGCTGGCCGGTGAACGGGTCGGGGCGGCTGTCGACCCCGTCGGACGTGAAGACGAGGTCCCAGCACGCGCCGGCGTAGTGGGCGGCGACGCCCGCCGCCGGGTTGTAGCCGCTCAGGTTGACGACCGAGGCGTTGTTATCCCGCCCGGGGCTCCCGTCCGGCTCGCTCAGCGTGTTGACCAGCTCGATGAAGAACCGGCCGGTCGGGAGGCCGGCGCCGGCGGTGGTCCCGTTCTTCCGGGTGTAGGAGAACGCCAGGACCTCGTTGATGGCGACCGGGTTGTACTCCATCCCGTAGTGCCGCAGGCGCCCCACGCCCGCGATGGGGTTCCCGGAGCTGTCCAGGTTGCTGAACCGGAGCTGGGGCTGGGCGTTGGCGTCGGCGTTGACCGGGACGAAGTAGACGTCAGGGTTGTCCCAGATCGTCATCGTGCAGTCGGTGTCGCGGAAGTCGATCACGTTGACGAGGTACTGGCCGAGCTGCGCCAGCTCCTCGGGCGTGTCGACCGCCCGCGGCGGCAGCACGGTCTTCATGAGCTGGTAGGCGTCGGAGATCCACTTCTGGCGGATCGGCTCGCGCGGGTCGATCGAGACCGGCAGCGGCATGTTCAGGTTGATCTTGCGCCCGCGCTGGGCCAGCCCCGGCGTGTAGGTGGTCGCGCCCATGCCGGCGTTGGCCGTCGGGGCGAACCGGCTGTTGCCGGCGTAGTCGACGTTCGTCACGGGGTGGGTGAAGGCCCCGAAGGCGTTCAGCGGGTTGTCGTTGGCCCAGGCGAACAGGTTGCTCTCCCAGGTGTCGATCGAGTAGAGCCGCCGCCGGCGCAACTCATCCTCGCCGTTCGCGAAGCTGATGGGGGCGAGTTGCGACAGCCGGCTGCTCAGCGAGGCGCCGTCGACGTCGTGGCTCCGGTACAGCCACTCCAGGTCGGCGTAGCCGTAGATGGCGTCGACCTGCGGGTTGGGCTCGTACAGGTTGACCTCGTCGGCCTCGTTGAGGCCGTCCGATCGGCTCCGGATCGTGACGGGCACGTCGGTGCCGCCGGATTCCGGGGGGGCGTTGAACGCGAGGTTCCGCCCGGTGTTGATGTTGCCGTCGTAGGTCGGGAGGAACCTGGGCCGTCCGGGTGCCCAGGTCGTCGGGTCCGCGACCGTGGTGTCCTCGTACGCCAGGATCCCGCCGGAGCGCTGGGGCGTGCCGCGGGTGTTGGGGACGAGGTGCGACTCGAAGCCGTGCAGGATGTTGTTGTTGTGGGCCGTCCCGGCGGCCACCCTGGCCTGGGTGACCCGCTCGTTGGGGTAGGCGTTCCCCGCGACGAACGGCGCGTAGGTGACCTGGCCGGTGGCCGGGTCGATCTGGCCCGGCAGGCCGGGGGGTCGGAAGTAGCCGCGGTATTCCACGCGGCCCCACGGGTCGGCGCCGCGCTCGGACGAGCCCCGCCCGTTGAACCGCGCGACCCGGCCGGAGCCGTTGACGTCGATCGGCGTGACGAAGCGGCGGATGCGCTCGATCGCGAAGGCCAGCGAGCCGGAGAAGTCGTAGTAGTCCTCGTCGCCGATCTCCCCCAGCCGCGCGCCGGAGACCGCGTCGGGGACCGGGTACATGTCGAACGAGTTGTAGTTGTCGTCGGCCGAGTCGAGGGGCCGGGAGACGCCGGCCAGCGCGAGGTCGGTGTAGCTGATCGAATATCCCGGCCGGACCTCGTTCGCGTACACGAATTCGGTGCCGGAGGGGTTGGTGGAGTTCAGCGACGCGAAGGCGTTCCCGGCCACGTAGGCGCCCCCCGCCACGGAGTCGGGCTCGCCCCAGCGGCCGGGCACCGCCGGATTCGCGCGGCGGACGTACCCACTGGGCGGGGCGGCCGACGCCGCGGAGCCGTCCTCGGCGACGTCGAACGCGTCCACCTTGCCGTTGGGCAGGTAGTACCTCCGCTGGACCGAACCGGACATGCCCATCCCCACCCAGTTCAGGTCGCCGTTGACCAGGCCGGTCATGTCGGGGTTGTATGGGTCGGCGTGCGGCCGGGTCCCCGCCAGGATGTTGCGGAGTTGCGTCAGCCGGACGTCGACGCCGGCGTTGTCGACCTGGGTGTAGGTCAGGGCGGCGTCGTAGAAGTTCTGGAGCCCGTAGCTCGGGTCGATCTCGCTGACGGAGTTCCCCAGGTGGGCGGCGTGGCCCGACTGGGGGTCGTCGCCGGTGACGCCGCCCCGGGCGGCCATGTTGCCGGAGGTGTTCAGGGGCATGCGGCCGTTGAGGCCGATGACCATGAACGCGAAGAGCGGCTTGTACAGGTTCCCCTTGGCGTTGCGCCGGGCGGGGTAGCCCAGGTCGACCCACACCGAGTCGGCGATGCCGTCGCCGTCGTTGTCGACGTCGTAGTCGATCCGGCCGGTCGCCTCGTCGGGGACCAGGTCGGGGAACGTCTGGGGGTCGTTGTCGTCGGCGCGCCGGGGCCGGAGGATCCGCGAGAGCTTCTTGCGGAGCGCGTCGGCGTCGAGGCCCAGGTCGACCGTGTTGCTCCAGTCGTTGACGTCGTTGATCGCGTTGGGGTCGGTGTTGAGCGGGTCGTACCGCACCGCGGCGGGGCGGTGGAACGACGGGATGATCACCTGGCCGTCGGCCGACTGCATCGCCAGGAACCAGTTCTCCAGGTCGACCGCGTCGTAGTCCTCGTCCATCCCGCGACCCGCGGGGCTGTAGGTATTGAAGCGGAAGTTCCCGTACTTGGCCTGGTCGGCCTGGCCCGGCCCGTTGAAGGCGTGGAGCCAGCGGCCGTCGAGCGTGAACCGGAAGCTGTCCTGGAAGGCGGTGCCGGCGGTCGCGAACTCCTGGATCTTGAAGGCCGGCGTGACCGTGACGAGCCCCCCGGGGTAGGTCGGGTTGACGATCCTGGCGTTGACCTCCTCGGGCCGCATGACGACCGTCAGGACGCGATTGCCCCCCCCGCCCGGGACGAACCCGGAATCACCGACCACCTCCAGCGACTGCGAGATGACGCGCTGGCCGGCCGTGAACGGCCCCTGGAACGCGATCTTGATCGTCCAGCGGTTGAAGTTGAACCCGTAGAACAGCGGGTCGCCGGCCGGGATGTTCGTCTCCAGGTCGTACAGCGGCACCCCGGCCGCGGCGACCGCGGCCGACGTGACGTAGAAGTAGGGGTCGCCCCCCGGCGCCATCTGGGCCCCGTCGGAGCGATATTCGACGAAGCCGTTCAGGGTCCCGTCGTTGCCGTACATGTCGCGGGCCAGGCTGTGGCCGCGGATGGCCGAGCGGACGTCGTTGGTGTCGCTGATGAGCTGCGACAGCGCGAAGTCCATCAGCTCCTCGGGCTGCGGCGCGATCTTCGACTGCGCGAAGCCACGCGCCGCGACCCGCGACTGCCCGGTGAACGTGGCGAAGGTCACGCCGATCACCGCCATCAGCCCGAGCACGCCCAGGACCAGGATGAGGATCACCCCCCTCCTCGCCCCGCCACGCCCCCGATGCGCCCCGGTCTTCATCGTCGCCTCCCCTTGCACTCGCGCCCGCCGGCGTCGTCGACGCTCGCCCGCCCTATTCGACGCCGCCGCGCGGCCCCGGGTTCCGATGGAATTCGTGGTCAGAGCCTGTCCGAGAAGTCATGCCGGATCGTCAGCGACTTGATCCGCTGGTCGGTCGGGTCGGTCACCCGGATCTGGATCTGGATCCCCCGCAGCGGCGCCGCGTACGGCGCGGGGTACGACGGGTAGATCGGCGGCGAGAACGGCGGCCCGTAGGGGAACCCGCCGCCCGGCATCGTCACGCCGGCCACGGTCGTCGGCAGCACCCCCGTCGCCGGGGCCTTGGTGTACGTGGTCGACCAGGTCTCCCAGACCCGCCGCATCCGGACCGTGTCGATCGAATCGTCGCCGACGTTGCCGTCGTAGGCGCTGAAGTCGCCGACCCGGGAGAGGTACGGCTCCACGGGGATGAAGGCCTGAGCCCCGAACTGGGCGTCGAACCGGAAGTCATCACGCAGCGGCGGCATCCGGCCCTCGTGGGCGAAAGTCTGCTCCAGCACGCTGAACGCCTGGCCGTTGACCAGGGCGTAGGCGTTCGGGCCCGGGGCGCCGCCGTTGAAGGCGTTGCGGGTGCCCGTCAGGAACGGCGCGGGGAAGTTCCCCATGCCGAGGTAGTCGTTCACGCCGGGGGAGACCCCCGCCGTCACCCGCGGGTCGTCGCCCCAGCCAAGGTCCGCGTAGTCCGCCAGCGCCGGCTCGAACGCCTTCACGTCGAAGCTCCGCACGTTCGTCAGCAGCAGGTCGTCCTCCCAGCTCTGGGAGGCCCAGAGGGCGTTGGCGGCGCTGCCGCCGAAGAACGTCGTGTTCGACCCGAACCCGTCGGAGAACAGCTGCCCCCGGCGGGCCGTGCGCCAGCCGCTCGCCGCGGTCATCGGCGGCAGGAGCTGCTCCCCGAGCAGCAGCCCCCCCCCCGCCGCGTTGACGAGGAATCCCTGGGAGACCTCGATCGGGGTGAGCGGGTGCAGGCCGAAGGGGTGGCTGAAGCCGTTGGGCCGGTTCACCTGCCAGGTCGGATCCTGCCACTCCGGCGCGAGGGTCTCGCGCCAGGTCGGGTAGCCCCAGTAGGTCTGGAGGTTGTTCGACCTGGCCGCCGCGCCCGTGTTGAAGGGGGCCGGCTGGTTGTCCCCCAGGTCCAGGGGGTTGTGGTTCAGGAAGTTGACGTAGTCGGCGGTGTCGGTGTTGAACGCGTGCAGCGCGGTCGCGTCGTTCGCGGTCCCGTCGTTGGAGAACGGCGCGGCGCCGTGGAGCCAGCCGATGTTCGTCGCGTTGCCGAGTTCCTGCGCCTGGGAGAACGCCCCTCGATAGATGAACGGGAAGCCCAGGCTCTGGAGCCTGGTGCTCAGGGAGGAGTTGCCCACGATCGCCGTCTGGTCGCTCACGTTCCAGAGCCGGTTGGTCAGCACGCCGCCGGCGACCGAGTCGGCGACCACGCGGTAGTACAGCGACGGGTAGAAGTCGGGCGCGTTGTCGGCGTTGACGTCGTCGGGGATGCCGTCGGGGACGCCGACCGTGCCGCCGCGATTCACGAAGTCGTCGGCGAACCGCGGCGAGAACGCCCGGTTGTGGCGGTCGGTCAGGTCGCCCAGCGTGTTCAGGACGATGGACTGGTAGGCGTTGGTCCCCGTCGCCCCCGTCGTCCCCCGCGGCGCCGGCCGCGCGGAGAGGTCGTTGACCCCCTGCCAGCTCGTCTGGGCCCCCCCCAGGGCGCCGGGCGCGAAGACGTCGTTGATCGGGGGGTCCCCTGGCGCGCCGGGGAACCAGCCGACGTTGTCGACCGTGTCGACGATCCTCGACTGCAACTCGGGCGCGATCAGCAGCACCCGACGGTAGAGGTTGCCGTTGCGGAGGAAGTAGATGATCTCGGCGAACTCGCTCGTCACCGTGATCGGCTGGGTCGCGAAATACTCCGCGCGCTGGGTCGCGTCCATGCCGGCGGGGTTGGTGGAGGCGTCGTACGCCCCGAAGTTCATCGGGACCGACATGACGCCCCCCGCCCCGTCGGGCACCAGGATGTTGGGCGGCTTCGCCCACATGCGGCCGGTGAAGGGGCGGCCGGCGGGGGCCCTGGCGGTGAAGCGGATGGAGTCGTCGCAGTCCTCGCCGTCGTTGTCGGCGTAGTCGTTCTCGGCGTACTCGAAGTAGCCCAGGTTGTGGCGAGGGTCGAGCGGCGGGGTGAACCGCGCGGTGGCGCCGCCGAGGTCCCCGCGGATCGTCGAGTCGACCCGGCGGAGGTCGTCGTCCAGGCGCTGATACGCCTGCGCCGCCGACATGGAGCCGGTCGCCGCCTGGAAGATCTGGACGACCAGCGCCATCATCAGGAGGAGCACCGCCAGCGTGACCAGCATCTCCACGAGCGTCACGCCCGCGCGGCGGCGTCGGGGGTTGGCGTTGTTGCGGCGTTCGTGCTTCACGACTGGGGCCCCTGCTCTGTTCGGGATGTCCCGCCCGGGGCCGGGCCCGGGGCGGAATGACGATCGCGGCGCTCCCGATCACGGGATTCGGACATCGATGGAATCAAGGCCTGTTCGCGGCGGATCATGCGAGCGACATAACGTCCTTCCCCCCTGGTGGGGGAAGGTGGCCCGAAGGGCCGGATGAGGGGGGGACGAGCGGGACGACCATTGGAGATCACGGCTGCTCCCCACGGCCGTCGGCCCGACCCCAGGTTTCGAAGTCCGAAGCTCGGCGGGCAAGCTCCCCCTCATCTGACTCCTTCGGAGTCTGTCTTCCCCCTCCAGGGGGGAAGACCGTCATTGATCCCCCAGGCTCCTCGTAAATGATCTCTCAGTGCACGACGACGGTGCGCGGGACGACGTTGACGACGTGGGGCGCGATCAGCGCCGCGTTGACGACGTGGGGGAGGCCGTCGGCCGTGACGAGCGGCGTCCGCGCCCGCAACGTCGAGTTCACCTGCACCACCATGCTCCGGTAATTCGCCCCGAGCTGCGGGTCGTCGACCGCCGGCGAGACCTTCACGACCTGGTACCAGAACGCCCGCTGCGCCGGCAGGTTGTCCCACTTGCCGCCGTTGAGCGGGTTCGGGATCCCGACGAACCGGCCCGAGTCGTCCAGGGGGTTCAGCGGGGTGCCGTTCGTGTTCAACGCCCGCAACTGGTTGCGCTCGTAGGTGACGTCGCAGATCCACGTCCCGACCTTCACGATCGGGTCGGGCTGCGTGGCGAGCCAGCGCAGCAGGACGGTGCGGTCGGAGGCGGCGGCGTAGCCCACGCCCAGCCCGGGGATCTCGGCGACCTTCCGGCCGTGGCCGAAGACCCCCTCCACCACGATCTCGTCGGCCGGCCGACTCGTCGTCGCGTCAAGCTCGAACGGCCGGTTCTCGCAGATCACCAGGTCGCCGTCGAACGTCGCCGCGTTGCTCGCGCTGTTGAGCCGGCCGGTGAAGAACCACGAGTACCGCCAGTCGTTGACCATCGAGAAGTCGCCGGAGATCGTCCGGTCCGGCAGGATCGTGCTGAGGTTCATCGGGTTGTTCGGCTCGTTCCAGACCACGTCCTCCGGCGACACGAAGATCCGCGGGATCGCCGCCGACGACGGCATCACGAACAAAGGCCGGGCCACGCCGTCGGCCCCGGTGAACGTCCCGTTCGACCGGCTGTTGAAGTTCGTGAGCCGCTGGAGCCCGTGGGCGCTCGGCGCGGCGCCGTCGGGGTCGTTCCGGATCAGCCCGATCCCCGAGCCGAAGCGGGCCTCGTCCGCGTCGCCCGCGTGGATCCCCGTCTGGTATCGCCAGAGCGGGTCGTAGCAGAACGGCAGCCCCGCGCTCCCCCGGACGTGGAAGAGTCCGTTCGTGGCGTCCAGGCCCACCAGATCCGCCTGCGTGTTCCCGGAGTAGACGTCGCCGCCGTAGGTCGGGGCGTCCTGGATCAGCGGATCGAACAGGCCGTTGAGCGTGAACGGGGTGACCGAGCAGGCGTACCAGTAGCCGAACCCCGCCGGCCCGTTCATCAGGTTCGCCAGCGTGAACGACTGCGTGTTGATCAGGCTCCGCGCCGCCATGTCGGACGCGGCCGACTCGTAGAGCAGCGCCGACCGCGTCTGCCGCTGCGCCTCGCGCAGCCGCAGCAGGCCGATCGGGAACAGCGTGGCCACCGAGATCAGCCCCACGCCCATGATCATGATCCCGATCAGGATCTCCGTGAGCGTGAGCCCGGCGCGGGGGGCTCGGCCGCGTGCGAGGCCGGGGCGGATCATGGGGCGTCTCCCTGCTCCCCGAGCTGCGGGGCGTGGTACGGCTGGCTTGGGTTGCGGACGCTGAAGATCGGCCGATCGGTCGTGATCATGTTCCCCGTCCGGGTCGAGAGCGTCAGCAGGCGCATCTCCCCCTTCAAGTACGGCAGCGTCGCGTTGCTGTTAACCAGGTCGTCGTAGGCGTTCGGCCCCTCCGGATCCCCCTCGCGATTCATGCCCAGCGGCATCGGCAGGTAGAAGGGGTAGCCGCTCACCAGGGGATTCACCGCCGTCACGACGCCGCTGGCGTTGCGGGTAACATTGATCTCCGCCAGGTCGCTCCGCTCCGCCACCCAGATGTGATGGAAGCTCCGGTTCATGCCGACCGAGGTGGGGCTCGAATACCGCGTCGTCGGGATTACGCGACCGCCCGGGTCCAGCAGGATGTCGACGGCCCCCGAGAGCGGATCGACCGGCAGCCGCGAGCGCTCGGGCTGGGGCAGGGCCCAACCCGTCAGGTCCACCACCACGCTGTCCGGCAGGATCGTCTCTCGCGCCCCCGGCGAGGGGACCGGCTGGCGGACGATCTGGTACGGGACGCCGCCGTAGTGAGGATGGCCCAGGACATTGCCGAACGTGACGTCGTTCACCATCGCGGACAGGAACCCCGGCGGCCACATCTCGGTCTCCGACCACTCGGCGAGGTCGTCGACGATCCCGTTCAGGTCGTTGTCGATCCCGTCGCGGCCGTTGTCGATGTAGCCGTCGTTGTCGTCGTCCAGCCCGTTCACGACGAACAGGATCTCGGGCTCGAAGTACGTGGACGTGCTCCCGGGCTCGAGGAGTTGGAGCGCCGGGTTCGACGGGTTCACGTTCACGAACTTCTCGGGATTGTCGACGTCCATCGGCCCGACGATCGTGAAGAACGGCCCCGTCTGGTTGATTTGGATCTTGTCGCCGACCCGGACGTTCCAGTACCACGAGGTCGGGTTGTCCATCATGTAGACGCCGGAGGCCGGGTCCAGCCTGTATTTGCCCTGGCAGAGGAGCCGGACCCGGTGGGATACGTAGAGCGGCCCGCTGTTGATGACGCCCGGGACGATCTCCGGGAAGTTGGCGAAGCCCGACTGCCACTGCGCGGACATCGGCACGCAGACCGAGCCCTCCGAGTACCCCGGCGGCTGCTCGATCGGGATGAATCGGTTGGAGGCCAGGGTGCGGTACGGGTCGATCAGCCCGGTCGCGGGGTTGACGCCGCTGTAGGTCGGGTCGGGGAGGAAGCGGATGCCGTGGGGGGAGTTGCTGCGCAGGGCGGTGTCGCGGGCGGCGACCAGGCCCCCCTGGATGATCCGGGCCGTCTCGCTCACCTGGCGGTGGCTGATGGCCGGGATGACGACCGGCAGCGTCACCGCCGCGACGATGCTGACGATCACCAGGACCACCAGCAGCTCGACGAGCGTGAAGCCCGCGCGGCCGCGGCGGCGAGGTCGAGGCGAGTGGGTCGTTCGTCGGTCCATGGGCTCAGCCTCCCGACCCGGCGCCGCTGGCGACGTTGTGGTTCGTGATGTCGTCCTGCCCCGCGTCCAGGAGCTGGAACGTGTTCGAGGACGCCGACGGGGCCGTGTCGATCAGCCAGTCCGCGAGCATCATCTCGCTGGGCCAGAACTGGACGGCCTGGTTCTCCACGTTCATGACGTTGTCGAGCGTGGCGGCGGCCGACGGGAAGACCCCGACCCCCGGCTGCTGGTCCGGCCCGCCGGAGAGGATGAGCGGCTTGGTGAAGAACGCCCGCCGATAGCGGAGGGCGGGGGTGCCCCCCCGGTCCCAGTACGGGCTCGGGGCGGAGGCGTTATGCAACATCGGCTCGGTGAGGCGGTAGAAGTAGCGCTCGAAGGCCTCGACCCCGCCGCTCGACCCGGTCGTCGTTGACCCCCCCGTCTTGCTGTTCGCCGGGTTGCCCAGGGTGGGGGGAAACGAATTCTGCGACCCCAGCCACCAGGCGGGGGACATCAGGGTCTGGCCCGGGTCGAGCGGATCTTGCTCGCGGGCCTGGTAGACCGAGGCGTAGGGGGCCACGAAGCTCGTCGGCATGCCGGTGGCCGGGTCGGTCCCGACGTTCTGCCCGCGCTGGGCGTCGGAGTGGTAGAGGGTCGGCCAGCGGAAGAACTGGAGCGGCTTGCCCCAGGCGTCGACGAACTCGGGGAGGCCGTCGCCGTCCGTGTCCTGGACCTCGCGGTCGCTGAAGTCGTCGGGGCTGAAGACGGAGCCCAGGAGCCCCTGCCCCTCGACCAGCAGCGCGTACAGCATCTCCGACCGGGCCGTCTCGTGCGTGTGGTTGGCCAGCCGCGCCAGGACGTCGGCCTGGTTGCTCGCGTCGACCCCCTCGTCCCACTCGTCGATCAGGCCGTCGCCGTCGTTGTCGACCATGTCGTAGCCTTGCGGGTGGTAGCCGAGGTTCTTGTAGACCCCCGCCGCCACCGAGTACGACGCGCCGTAGATCCCCCTCCCCGCCGTGCCGAGCTGGGGGTTGGAGGAGTGGAAGATGTTGTTGGAGTCGATGAACCCGTCGCCGAAGCCGGTCACGCCGTGGCCCGTCCGCGGGCCCACCACCATGTGGCCGAGCGGCAGGATGTACCTGGCGTGGTCTCCGAGGGACGAGTCGACCGGGTCGCCGGGGAACGGCCGGCCGGCGAAGTTGAGGGGGTAGTCCGCCGTGCCGACGGTCGCCCCCGTGGCGAGCACGAAGACGTCGGGCATCTCGCTCTTGAGATAGTCGGCCAGGGCGAACGCCTGGGCGCGGCCGGTCGTCCGGACGGCCGTGTTCGGGTCGCCGGAGGGCGTGAGGATGGCCGGGGGGCTCATGCGGGGGCCGGAGTCGGCCTCGGTCCCGACGCCCGGGAAGTAGATCCCCGCCAGGTAGCCGTGGGCGAAGTTGGGCTCGGGGCGGAGCTGCATGAGCGCGTCGAGCCGGTCGTTGAGGCCCCCCTCCAGCTTGAGGATGAGGGCCTGGGTGGCGCGGACCTCCGCGTGGCGGACGCCGTCGCGGGCGGCGATCAGGATGAGCGCGATGATGATCCCGATGATCGTCATGACGATCAGCAGCTCGACGAGCGTGAACCCGCGGCGGGCCGCCGGGCCGCGGGGGTCGGGCCGAGATTTCGTGGCTTGGTTCATCATCCTCGCATCCCTCATCGGCCGTCGCGGCGGGCCCGGGACGTCCCCGGGCCCCGTCACGGGGCGCCCGCCGCCCCGGTCGACCGGGCGATCAATCGAGCGTCCCGCCGTGGAAGTTCGTCAGGTTGTCGCGCTCGCGCTGGCGGATGTTGGCGGAGGCCGCCGGGGTCGTCGCGGCGGCGTCGAACGGCAGGGCGTCGGCCCCGGTGTTCGCCTTGAACGTCCCGCCGGGCCCGTACAGCCCGTCGCTCCCCGAGGAGATCAGCTGGTACGTCTGCGGGTTGACGTAGGCGACGCTCAGCCGCGTCAGCTCCGCCGCCGTCGCCGCCCAGGTCGGGCCGGTGGTGTAGGGGTTCGGCGCCGGCGAGTTCGCCATCCCGTTCGCGCCGCTGACCGGGAACCGCACCTTGAATCGGTTCAGGATCGTCGCCCCCATCTCGTCGACCTCGGCGAAGTTGACGTCGTTGGGGTCGTAGGCGTTGTTGCCGTAGGCGCTGAAGTAGGCGATGAAGTTGATCTGCCCCCCCCCCAGGGTGTTCCCCAGGGAGTCCATGTAGCCGGGGAACTCGCCGGGGGCGGCCGACAGCAGCCGGTTGGCGGCGAACTCGAACGTCGGCGCCTCGCGGTTCTGGCTGAAGAAGGTCGAGCTCGTCGCGACCGCCGGCAGGACCGCCGGGGTGAACGGGTTCGACGGGTTCTTGGCGAAGCCCGTCATCGAGTACCCCTCGTCGGTCTGCTGCGGCAGCCCCCCCAGGAAGAACACCAGGCACTGGTGCCCCTGCAGGAGGATCGGCCGCGACGGCTCGTAGGCGCCCGAAGTCGGGTTGAGGCCGCCGAACTGGCCGTCGCCGTTGAAGTCGTACCACTGGTTGAGGTTGGTCCACACCGCCCCCGACGTGCTGAACGTCGCCTTGGGGAAGAACTTCCTCATGTGCTGGAGCGACCGCTGGGCGAGCTGGCCCGCGGTCAGGTCGGTCTGGCCCGCGACGCCGGGCATGACGGTGGTGTCGCCCGTGCGGAACCACCCGTCCTCCCACAGGAGGACCCGGCTCGGCGGATACTCGCCGTGCTTCGCCTTGAACGCGGCCAGGGCGTTGGCGAGCTGCGTGAGGTTGGCCTGGGCGGCGGTGTTCCTGGCGGTCCGGACGGCCCCGTTGATCGCCGGCAGGAGCAGGGCGATCAGCAGCGTCATCACGACGATGACCACCAGCAGCTCCACCTGGGTGAAGCCGGCGCGGGGGGGGCCGGGGGGGACGATCGGGCGCGGCCGCGGGCGGGTCATGGGTCGGGGCCTCCGGGACGGGTCGGGGCGGGACGGCGACGTCCCGGGGTCTGCTCACGTATCGATGTACGACGGTTCTCGGGATTTTCAAGCGTCGGCGCGGGCCGCCCGGCCGGCGCCGGGGCCCGGGGTCTCCCCCCGGCCCCGCGCGGGCGCCGGGCTCAGCCCGACAGCTTGGTGATCAGCGTGATCAGCGGCAGGAACAGCGCGATGACGATGAAGCCGACGATGCCGCCCAGGACGACGATCATGATCGGCTCCAGCAGGCTCACCAGCGACTCGACCGCCACCTCGACCTCCTCGTCGTAGTTGTCGGCGATCTTGTTCAGCATCGTGTCCAGGTCGCCCGTCTCCTCGCCGACGTCGATCATGTTGACGACGATGTCGTCCACGATCCGCGCCTCGCGCAGCGGCTGGGCGATCGTCTCGCCCTCGCGGATGCTGTCGTAGATCCGCGTGAACGCCCGCTCGAAGACCGCGTTGCCGGCCGTCTCGCGGACGATCGACAGCGCCTCCAGGATCGGCACGCCCGACTGCACCAGCGTCCCCAGCGTCCGCATCGTCCGGGCCACCGTCGACTTCTCGGCGATCGTCCCCATGACCGGGATCATCAGCAGGATCCGGTCGCAGACGTAGGCCCCCGTCTGGTTGCGGTACAGGAGCTTGATGAACAGCCAGAAGAAGATCGGCGCCAGGAACACGATGTAGAAGTACTTGATCAGGAAGTGGCTGGAGGCGATCAGCACCTTCGTCATCTGCGGCAGCGGCACGCCGAAGTCGTTGAAGATCGCCTCGAACTTCGGGATGATGAAGTAGAGGATGAACCCCACGATCACGCACGCCACGAAGATGACGACGATCGGGTAGACCATCGCCCCCTTGATCTTCCGCTTCAGCGACTGCGCCTTCTCCTTGAAGTCCGCCAGCCGCTGGAGGATCGCCTCCAGCGCGCCGCCGGCCTCCCCCGCCTTGATCATGTTGCAGTAGAGCCGGTCGAACGCCTTGGGGTGCTTGGCGAAGGCCTCGGAGAGCGTCTGGCCGCTCTCGATGTCCTCCACCACGTCCCCCAGCGAGTTCTTCAGCACCCCCGGCTTGCACTGCCCCTCCAGGATCTTCAGGCTCCGCAAAATCGGCAGGCCGGCGTCCTGCAGCGTGGAGAGCTGGCGGGTGAACGTGCAGAGCTGCTTGGTGGAGATCCGGCCGATCGTGAACGACTTCTTCTTGCGGCGGCCCCCCTTCTTGGCCGTCGCCGCCTTGCGCGTCTTCTTGGCCTTCTCGGAGATCTTGGTGACGAAGAAGCCCTTCTGGCGGATGATCTGCTGGGCTTCCTCCTGCGTCGCGGCGTCGATGGCGTCCTTCACCTCGCGCCCGGTGTGGTCCATCGCTTCGTACTGATATGTCGGCATCGGCGTCCTCCCGCCTCGGTCGCGGCGTCGTGGTCGGGTCCGTTCGGTCGTATGCTGGGACGTTCGGGCGAAGGCTCGCGGCCCGGGCCGGGCCGGCCGGGCCGGCTCAGACCTCGGTCATCGTCTCGCGCAGGATCTCCTCGATGCTGGTGCGGCCCTCGTGGATCGCCTCCAGGCCCACCTCGCGCAGGGTCTTCATCCCGTGCTTGCGGCACGCCTCGCGGAACTCGTCGAGCGAGACCTCCGCGACGATCATCTCGCGCAGGATGTCGTTCATGACGATCAGCTCGTAGATCCCCTGGCGGCCCTTGTAGCCGGTGTTGTTGCAGCGGTCGCAGCCCTTGCCGTAGAACCACTTCTGCCCGGCGGCCTGCTCCTGCGTCAGCCCCAGCTCCATGATGACCTCGGGCGGGGGCGTGAACTCGGTCTTGCAGACCTGGCAGAGCCGGCGCACCAGCCGCTGGGCCAGAACCGCCTCGACGGTCGCCGTGATGAGGAACGTCGGCAGGCCCATGTCGCGCAGGCGCGTGACGGCCGAGGGGGCGTCGTTGGTGTGCAGCGTCGTGAAGACGACGTGCCCGGTGAGCGACGCCTGGATCGAGATCTCCGCCGTCTCCAGGTCGCGCGTCTCCCCCACCAGGATCTTGTCCGGGTCCTGCCGCAGGATCGACCGCAGGCAGGCGGCGAACGTCACCCCGATCTCCGGGTTGATCGGCACCTGCACCAGCCCCTCGATCTCGTACTCGACCGGCTCCTCGGTCGTGATGATCTTGTCCTCGATCCGGTTCAGCTCGTTGAGCGTCGCGTACAGGGTCGTCGTCTTGCCCGACGACGTCGGCCCGGTCACTAGGATGATCCCGTTGGGCTTCTTGATCACCTCCATCCACCGCGACAGCGTGTCGCCCGGCATCCCCAGCTTCTTCAGGTCGAGCTGCACCACCGAGCGGTCGAGGATCCGCAGCACCACGCTCTCGCCGAACATCGTCGGCAGGGTGGAGACGCGGATGTCGACGCTGTTCCCCCCCAGCGCCAGCTGGATCTTGCCGTCCTGCGGCAGCCGACGCTCGGCGATGTCCAGGTTCGACATGACCTTGATGCGGCTGGCGATCGCCGGCGCCAGGTGCCGCGGCGGCGGCACCAGCTCGTACAGGATCCCGTCGACCCTGTACCGCATCTTGTACTCCTCCTCGAACGGCTCGAAGTGGATGTCCGACGCCTTGTCCTTGATCGCCAGCAGCAGCACCATGTTCAGGAGCTTGCGCACCGGCGCCGCGTCCGCCATCTCCTCGATCGCCTCCAGGTCGATCGTGTTCTCGTTCCGCCCGGCCATCTTCTGCAGGCCCTTGTCCTGCTCGATCTGCTTGACGACGTCCGAGATCGACTCCTGGTGCCCGGCGTAGATCCGCTCGATCGCCGCGGTCACGTCGGCCTCGCTGGCGATCACCCCCTTGACCGGCACCCCCAGGAACAGCCCCAGGTCGGTCAGCGTCGAGGGGTTCTGCGGCTCGGCCATCGCCACCGTGACGCTCTTGTCCTTCTTCGCCTGCGAGATCGGCACGACCTTGAACGTCGTCGCCATGCTCTCGTTGACGATCTCGGTCATCTCGGCCGGGATCGTGGTGTCGGCCAGCTTCACCACCTTCATCCCGAGCTGCTCGCCCAGCGCCTTGAGGACGTGCTCCTCCTTCGCCAGGCCGAGCCGGGTCGCCACCTTCCCCAGCAGCTCGCCGGCGCCCCGCTTCTGCTCCTCCAGGGCGCGCATCAGCCCTTCCTCGTCGAGGTAGCCCATGTCGACCATGATGGTGCCGAGCCGTCGCGCCATTCCTCGCCCCCGATCGCTCGCCGCACGCGCGGGACGCCCCGGGGAAGGCCCTCGGCCCCCCGACGACGCCTCGTCGTCGATCCGTGTTCGTCGTGTGGTCGCTTGAACTTGAAGAAGAAGATGCGTCCGCCGCGCGGGCGGCCGCCCGCGCCGATCGTCCCGCCCGGGGGGGCCGCCGCGGGCGTCGGCCTGGGAGGCCGACCGAACCCTCGCGCCCGCCCCGGACGCCCCAACTCGCCGGCCCGGAAGGCCCCGGGCCCGGCCCAACTCGATCCCGCTCAACCGGAAGCGGCCATCCCCGATACGCCCCGCGCCCCGGCGCGTGACGGCCGCGGGCTCACTCGTCGTCCTCCCCCTCTTCCTCCTCGTCGAAGATCCCCTTCTTCGCGTTCTCGATCCGGTCCCGCAGGTCGTTGACCTTGCGCGCCTTGTAGAGGACCTCCTGCTCCTCGACCAGCCCCTGCTTCCAGAGGTTGAAGAGGCTGTCGTCCAGCAGGATCATGCCGTGCTTGCGCCCCGTCTGGATCGACGAGTCGATCCGGTAGGTCTTGTTCTCGCGGATCAGGTTCGAGATGGCCGGCGTCACCACCAGCATCTCGTAGGCGGCCACGAGGCCCTTCGGCTTCCGCGGCAGGAGCGCCTGGGCCAGGACGCCGATGATCGCCACCGAGAGCTGCGTGCGGATCTGGTCCTGCTGCTCCTTGGGGAACACGTCGATGATCCGGTTGACCGTCCCCTCGGCCGAGTTCGTGTGCAGCGTGCCGAAGACGATGTGGCCGGTCTCGGCCGCCGTGATCGCCGCCTGGATCGTCGCCAGGTCGCGCATCTCGCCCACCAGGATGATGTCCGGGTCCATCCGCAGGGCGCGGCGGATGGCCTCCGGGAAGTCCGGGACGTCGATCCCGATCTCTCGCTGGTTGACGAGCGACTTCTTGTGCTTGTGGAAGTACTCGATCGGGTCTTCGATGGTGATGATGTGACGGTCCATGTTGTCGTTGATCCAGTTGATCATCGACGCCAGGCTCGTCGTCTTGCCCGACCCCGTCGGGCCCGTCACCAGGATCAACCCCCGAGGCCGCTGGATCAGCTCCTCCATCACCGCGGGGAGGCCGAGCTGCTCGAACGTGAGGAACTCGTTCGGGATCCGCCGCAGGACGAGCCCGATGTTGCCGCGCTGCTTGAAGATGGCGACGCGGAACCGGGCCATCTCGCCGAAGGCGAACCCGAAGTCCGTCCCCCCCACCTCCTGCAATTCCTGCTGGCAGCGCTCGGGCGTGATGCTCTTCATCAGCGCCATGGTGTCCGGCGGCTCCAGGACCTTCGTCGCCAGCGGCCGCATGTGGCCGTGCAGCCGGAGCATCGGCTGGCTGCCGACCGTCAGGTGCAGGTCGCTGGCACGCTGGGTGCAGACGGTCTGGAGGAGCTTGTCGATGAGGATCGTGCCCATGCCGTCCCTAACCTCCCCTGGGGTTCAATCAACACCTATCGGTCGTCGGCTCGGATCGCCTGGGTCTTGACTTCGTCCCGTGGACCAGGTGTCCATCGAATTCCCTAGGTCGGTGATGGAGTTAGGTGGATGACACCTAATCCTCTCGGCCTAGCTCATTATTTCGACCTGACGGGCCGGGATCAAGCGCGCAAAGACTTGGAAAGTCTACCGCTACACGGCGAACGGGCCTCCAGGCGGCCCGTCGTCGGGGGTCGCCGGCCCCCTCGCGGGGCCGGCCTCCCGGGGTTGATCGGCCGGATTCACGCCGGAGTAGACGGTTTCTGCGGGGTCGCCGCCGCGGCGGGGGCGGGAGTGGCGGCGAGGTCGTGCTGGGTGATCCGCAAGACCTCGTCCAGCGTCGTGATCCCCTTGATGGCCTTGATCACGCCGTCCTCGAAGAGCGTGCGCATCCCCTGCTTCCTGGCGACCTTGCGGATCGCCAGCGTGGATTCGCCCTTGAACGCCATCTCGCGCACGGTGTTCGTCATGAGCATCAGCTCGTAGATGCCCAGGCGGCCGCGATACCCCTTCTTGTTGCAGTTCGAGCAGCCCTTGCCCTTCACGAAGTTGGCCTTCTTCGCCAGTTCAGGCCGCAGGCCCAGGCCCGCCAGGATGTGGGCCGGGGGCTCCACCCGGACCTTGCACTTGGGGCACACCTTGCGCACCAGGCGCTGCGCCAGGATCGCGAGGACCGAGCTGGCGACCAGGAACGGCTGGAGACCGATATCGACCAGACGTGTAATGGCGCTGGGCGCATCGTTCGTGTGCAGAGTACTGAAAACCAGGTGTCCCGTCAGCGAAGCCTGGATCGCGGTCTCCGCGGTCTCCAAATCGCGGATTTCGCCCACGAGGAGGATGTTCGGGTTCTGCCGCAGCATGGCCCGGATGATCCGCGCGAACGTCATCCCGATCTTCGCCTTCACCTCACATTGGTTCACGCCGGGGAGGTAGTACTCGACCGGGTCCTCGGCCGTGATGATCTTCACGTCGGGGCGGTTCAGCTCATTAAGCGCGGCGTAGAGGGTGGTGGTCTTGCCGGACCCCGTCGGCCCGGTGACGAGGAGGATGCCGTTCGGCCGCCGGATGAGCTGCTTGAACTTGGCGTAGTCTTCCTCGGAGAAGCCGAGGTCCTGGAGGCTGACCTTGATGTTGTCGCGGTCCAGGATGCGCATGACCACCGACTGGCCGTGGGTGGTCGGCAGGATGCTGACGCGAAGGTCGATGTCCTTCCCGGCGACGAGGATCTTGATCCGGCCGTCCTGGGGCCGCCGCTTCTCGGCGATGTCCATCTGCCCCATGATCTTGAGTCGGCTGACCATGGCGCCGAGGAGGCGTCGGGGGGCGGAGTCGCGTTCCATGAGGACGCCGTCGATCCGATATCGGATCCGGACGCGCTCGGCGAACGGCTCGATGTGGATGTCGGACGCCCGGTTGCGGACGGCCTCCTCGATGATGAGGTGGACCAGGCGGATGACCGGCGCGTCCCCTTCCTCCAGGGTGTTGGTCCGGGAGGTCTTGCCTCCCGCCCCCTCCTCGTCCATGTAGTCCATCTGCGTGTCGGTGAACTCCGTCAACATGGAGTCGACCGACTCGGTCTCGCCGGCGGCGGCGCCGTAATACTTGTTGATGGCCTCGATGATGGACTCGCGCGGGGCGAGGGCCACCTCGATCTCTCGATTGAGCACGAACCGCAGCTTCTCGATGGTCTCGAAGCCCATGGGGTCGTGCATGATGACCTTGATGGACCCGTTCCCCTCGGACATCGGCATGACGATGTTCTCGCGGGCGAGGGACTCGGGAACCTTCTGGATCACGGAGGTCGGGATCTCGACCTCCCGAAGCTCGACGTAGGCGAGGCCGTGCTGCTCGGCCTTCGCCTTGGCGACGTCGGTGGCGTCGGCGTAGCCGAGCTTCACGAGCGCGTCGTCGACGTCGCCGCCGGAGCGCTCGGCCTCCTTTAATTGATCGGGTCCGATCACGCCGCGACGGATCAGGATCTCGGTCCAATCCCGGCTCTTGGCCATGACGAGATTGCTCCCAGTTGGGGTTGCCAGGAAGGCCCTGTGCGATGCGCGGAAACGGCCGCGGCCCCACGGACGGACCCCCTCGGCGCGGGCCGAACGGCCGGCGTAAGATCGGGGCGGCGGGGCCGCGATACTATGGCGTAACGTCCGGTACGTCCGCAAGGGGCACGGCGTGACATGCCGGGCCGCTCCGACCGGCGTGCCCGAGGACGGACGATGGGATGATGAGAATCGAAGTCGCCGAATCCAACGTACCAGACCGATTTTGGGGCATCAAGCAAATCCTAGGGAATTCGCCGTCCCCGGTACCGATCGTGCAGGCGCCCGCCGGGGGCGACCGCTTGACTTGCGGGCCCCGCCCCATAACTCTAGTTGACGGACGGCGACGACGCGGCCGCGCCGGGCGCCGGGGTCGATGAGCCGAATCGAAAGCCGGAGGACGCGCCTTGCATCGTCGCACGCCCATCACGAGCACGCCCACCCTGGTCGCCGCGGCGCTCGCCGCCTGCCTCGCCGTGGGGACGGCCGCCGCCCAGCCCGCGGAACTCCCGAAGGTCGACACCCAGGTCGCCTACCCGAACCTCAAGTTCGATCGCCCCGTGGCCCTGGACTATCCTCGCGAGGATCCCGGCCGCTACTACGTCGCGGAGCAGCACCAGGCGAAGATCTGGTCGTTCCCCGCCAGCCCGCGCGACACGTCCGAGAAGGTACTCTTCCTGGAACTCCCCCACCCGATCAATCGGGGGAACGAGGAAGGGCTGCTGGGCCTGGCGTTCCACCCCAACTATAAAGAAAATGGCGAGTTCTTCGTCTACTACTCGTCCAAGGAAGACGTCCGTCGCTCGGTCGTCTCGCGGTTCAAGGTCTCCGGGGACGACCCGCTGAAGGCCGACCCCGAGAGCGAACAGCGCGTCTGGGTCTCGGACGAGGACCGGTGGGAGAACCACAACGGCGGGACGATCCGCTTCGGCCCCGACGGCTTCCTCTATATTACGCTCGGCGACGGCGGCGCCGCCGACGACCCGCTCAGCACCGGCCAGGACCCCAAGGACTGGTTCGGCTCGATCCTGCGCATCGACGTCGACAAGCCGGCCGACGGCAAGGCCTACGGCATCCCGGCGGACAACCCGGCCGCGCGCTCCGAAGCCCACAAGCACTGGGCGCCGGAGGTCTACGCGATCGGCCTGCGGAACGTCTGGAAGTTCAGCTTCGACCGCGAGACCGGCGACCTCTGGGCCGGGGACGTCGGCCAGAATCTCTGGGAGTACGTCCACAAGATCGACAACGGCGGCAATTACGGCTGGAGCATCCGCGAGGGCTTCCACCCGTTCCAGCCCCAGCGTCGCCAGCGCCCCGACCCGGCCGGGCCGATCATCCCGCCCTACGCCGAGTACCCCCACAAGCCGACGGCCGACCGCCCCGACGCCGGCCTGAGCATCACCGGCGGCTGCCTCTATCGCGGCTCGGCCATCCCCGAGCTTCAAGGGTGGTACGTCTACGGCGACTACGACTCGGGCCGCATCTGGGGCCTGAAGCCCGAGGGGGGCAAGGCGGCGGCGTCGGGGGAGATCCTCAAGCTCGACCCCGCCAGGAAGCTCAACATCACGTCGTTCGACGAGACGCCCGACGGGGAGCTGCTGATCCTGGCCTTCGACGGCCGGATCCACCAGCTCGTCCCCGCGAAGTGACCGCCGGACGCCCGGCCGCGCCGTGACGAGGGAGATGCGATGACGACCGCGTCGCGAACCAGCCGGGCGGTCCTCCTGCGCGAGGACGACGACGTCGCCGTGGCCCCCGCGCCGATCCCGGCCGGGGCCCGGATCGAGGTCGCCGGCGCGGCCGTCGAAGCCCTCGCGCCGATCCCCCTCGGCCACAAGCTGGCCGTCCGGGACGTTGCCGCCGGCGCGCCGGTGCGGAAGTACGGCCAGGTGATCGGCTTCGCCTCGGCGCCGATCCCGGCCGGCTCGCACGTCCACGTCCACAACCTCCGCGCCGACCTGTTCGAGCGCGACTACGCCTTCGCCTCCGAGCCGGCCCCGCGCCGCGAGCCCGAGCCCCCCCGGACGTTCCGCGGCTACCTCCGCCCCGACGGCCGGGTCGGCACGCGGAACTACATCGCGGTTGTCAGCACGGTGAATTGCTCGGCCAGCACGTCGCGATTCATCTCCGAGCGGTTCCGGGGCCGCGACTTCCGCCGGAGCCACCCCAACGTCGACGGCGTCTTCGCCATCACCCACAAGGGGGGCTGCGGGCTGCCGTTCGAGGGGAAGGACCACCAGATTTTGGAACGGGTGCTGGCGGGGTTCGTCAACCATCCCAACGTCGCCGCGTACATCCTCGTCGGCCTGGGATGCGAAGGCGCCTACGCTCAACATCTGATCGAATCCCAGCACCTGCGCCTGAGATCGAAGTCCGAGCCCGCCGCGCCCCCCCTGCCCCGGGTCTTCACGATTCAGGAGGAGGGGGGCATCGGCCGGACGGTGGAGGCGGCCGTGGCGGCGGTCGAGTCGCTGTTGCCGTCGGCCGACGCCTGGCGACGGACGGAGCAGCCGGCTTCGAAGCTGTGCCTCGCCCTGGAGTGCGGCGGCTCGGACGGCAACTCGGGCGTGACGGCCAACCCGGCGCTCGGCGTGGCGGCCGACCTGGTGATCGCCCAGGGGGGATCGGCCGCGCTGGGGGAGACCACGGAGATCTACGGGGCCGAGCACCTGCTGACGCGCCGGGCGGTCTCCGAGGCGGTCGGCCGGAAGCTGGTCGATCGCATCAAATGGTGGGAATGGTACACCGGCGTCTTCGGCGCCGAGATCAATAACAACCCCTCCCCCGGCAACAAGGCGGGGGGGCTCTCGACGATCTACGAGAAGTCGCTGGGGGCGCTGGCGAAGGCGGGGACCTCGCCGCTGGCGGACGTCGTCGACTTCGCCGAGCCGGTCCGCGCGCCGGGGCTGACGTTCATGGACACGCCGGGATATGATCCCGTCTGCACGACGGGGCTGGTGGCCGGCGGGGCGAACGTCCTGGTCTTCACCACCGGCCGCGGCAGCGTCCTGGGCCTGAAGCCCACTCCGTGCATCAAGCTGGCGACCAACACGCCGATGTTCGAGAGGATGAAGGACGACATGGACATGGACGCCGGGACGATCCTCGACGGCGAGCCCGTCGAAGCCGTCGGCCGCCGCCTCTTCGACCTCATCCTGGACGTCGCCGGCGGCGCGCCGACCCGCAGCGAGGGTGCCGGCCTCGGCGAGGAGGAATTCGCCCCCTGGACCATCGGGCCGGTGCTATGACGGCCGTTCCATGAGCCCATGAAACGGTCTTCCCCCTTGGAGGGGGAAGACAGACTCCGAAGGAGTCAGATGAGGGGGAGCTTGCCCACAAGGTTTCGGATTTCGCGACCTGGGACGAGGCCGCTGGCCGGGGAAGGTCCCTTCAAGTTCCACTAGCCGTCCTGCTCGTCCCCCCCTCATCCGGCCCTGCGGGCCACCTTCCCCCTCCAGGGGGGAAGGCCGTTATGAATGATCGTCCTTCCGATTCATCCGACGCGGGCGTACCTCTGGCATCGACCCTCAATCACATGACACCCCACGTCTCCCGCCCCCCGACCCCCTCCCCCACCAATCCCCCGTCGCTCGGCCTGCTCGGGCGGAGCGGTTGGCCGCTGATCCTGCTGGCGGTCGCCCAGGCGGCCTGGCTGGTCTGGTTCCTGATGGAGCCGCTGCCGAACGTCCCGCCGACCCCCGGGGGTCGCGTCAATCGGGGGCTCCTGGCGCTCAGCGCGATCCCGGGGCTCGTGCCGGGGATCACGCTCCAGGATTCGCTGCTCGGCAAGGCGCTCGGGGAGTTGAGCGGGTTCCAGAACCTGCCGCAACGCCTGCCGATCGTCGCGA
Source organism: Paludisphaera sp. (assembly GCF_037189885.1). NCBI lineage: Bacteria > Pseudomonadati > Planctomycetota > Planctomycetia > Isosphaerales > Isosphaeraceae > Paludisphaera > Paludisphaera sp. The sequence goes on along the minus strand of NZ_JBBCIR010000010.1, from coordinate 99,867 downwards.
CCGCCGCGCTCATCGCCCTGGCCGCCATGGGGATCGGCGACTGGCTCCTGCGCAAGGCCCGGATGGAATCCAATTGCGGCGTCGCGGCCCGGCTGGCGGCCGACTACCTCCTGGGGACGGTCGTCCTCGGTCTGGCGACGTTGATCGTGGGGCGGATCGGATTGCCGAACCCCTGGGTCGTCCGCGCGGCGCTGCTCGCGACGGCCGCGGCGGGGGTTTACGCGGCGAAGCCCTGGCGATGGCCGCGCGGCCGGCTCGACGGCAACGCCGCGATCGCGCTGGCGATCGTCGCGCCATTCGCGGTGCTGATGCTGCTGGGGTCGATGCTGCCGGCGATCGATTTCGACGTGCTGGAGTACCACATCCAGGCGCCGAAGGAGTATCACCAGGCGCGCCAGATCATGTTCCTGCCGCACAACGTCTACACCAACATGCCCTTCGGGGTGGAGATGCTCCACCTGCTGGGGATGGAGGTGATGGCCGACTGGTGGTGGGGGGCGCTGGCGGGGCAGTTGCTCGTGGCGCTGTTCGGCCTGGCGGCGGGGGTGCTGATCGCCTCGACCGCCGCGAGGCTCGGTAGCTGGAAGGCCGGCTGCGTGGCGGCCGTCGTCTACCTGACGACCCCGTGGGTCTACCGGCTGGGGGTGATCGCCTACGTGGAGGGCCCGCTCTGCGGCTTCCAGGCGGCGCTCCTGTGGGCCTACGTCCGGGGGAGGACCGAGCCCGACCACGCCCCGGCGCGGCTTTGGGCGCTGATCGGCTTCCTCGCCGGCGGGGCGACGGCCTGCAAGTACACGGCGATCCTGCCGTCGGTCCTGCCGTTCGGCGTGCTGAGCCTCGTCGAGTGCTGGCGAGGCCGGTCCTTGCGGCCGACGCTCGCCTACGTCCTCGGCTGGGCGGTCGTGATGACGCCGTGGCTGGCGAAGAACGTCATCGACACCGGCAACCCGGTCTACCCGCTGGCCTACGGGATCTTCGGCGGTCGCGACTGGACCCCGGAGCGCGAGATCCAGTGGGCCAACGCGCACGGCCCGCGGCCGATCACGGCGTATTTCTTCCGCTATCACCTGATCGAGGTGCTGGGGAGGTCGGACTGGCAATCGCCACTGTACGCGGCGTTCGCGCCGTTGGCGTTCCTGAACCCCAGGACGCGCCGCGCGGCGGGGTGGCTGGGCGTCTACCTGGCGTGGATGTTCCTGTCGTGGTGGGTCCTGACTCACCGGCTCGACCGCTTCTGGCTGCCGATGCTGCCGGCGTTCGCCGTGATGGCGGGGCTGGGGGCCGACTGGTCGCGGTCGCTCGCCTGGCGGGCGATCCGGGCGGGCGTGCTGGCGGTCGGGGTGGGGACGAACCTGGTCTATTCGTCCACCGCGCTGGCGGGCCTCAACGAGTGGACGGGGGACCTGGAATTCCTCCGATCCGACATGCCCCGACGCCTCAACGCGCCGCTCGCGACGATCGACGTTAACCTGCCGGCCGACGCCAGGATCCTCCTGGTGGGCCAGGCGGCGGTGTTCCACCTGCGGCACCCGGTCCTCTACAACACCGTCTTCAACCCGGAGATCATCGAGACCCTGGCCGCCGGCCGGTCGCCCGAGGAGTTCCACGAGGCCCTTCGCGAACGCGGGATCACCCACGTCTACGTCGACTGGAAGGAGATCGGCCGCCATCGCGACCCGGCCGGCTACGGCTTCACCGACTTCGTCACCCCGGAACGTTTCGCCGCCTGGACCGCCGCCGGCGTCCTCTCCGGGCCGACCGCCATCGCGATGGAGCAGGATCTCTACGAAGTCCGCTAGCGCCGCCGCCCGGCTACGGCTCCGGGACGGGTCGCGGCCGGGGGTCGGTGTCGCGGAGGTCGATGACGCGGATGACGACCGGCTCTCCCGCGCCGGCGCGGACGATCGGTGATCGGGGGGAGACCCATCGCAGTCCGAGGCGGTCGTCCAGGCGGATCGGGCCTTCGGGGAGGGTGGTCAGGCGGAAGCGGCCGTCGGCGTCGGTGCGGGCCTCGGCGACGTCTCCCATCGCGTCCGGGGTGTCGACGGCCTCGGCGTGGAGGGTCAGGTCGGGGATCGGCCAGCCGGTCACGGCCTCCACGACCCGGCCTTCCAGGACGCTCCCGCGCTCGGCCCGGAGTTCCAGCGGGGGGCCGCCGGGCTCCAGGGGGGCGACGATGGGCCGGTAATCGTCCGCGAACGTGGCGACGAGGGAATAGTTCGCCTCCCCTTCCGCCAGGTCGTCGATCGTGGCGCGGCCGTCGGCGTCGGTCTCGCCGGCGGGCCATCGCCGCCACTCGGCGCCGCGGTCCCGCAAGGCGACCTCCAGCCGGGCCCCGGCGATCGGCCGGCCCTCCGGGTCGACCACGCGCGCGGAGGCGGAGGCGCGCGGAGGCAGCAGGAACTCGACCTCGCGATGGGGGTCGAGGGAGGAGAGCCGGATTTCCTCCCCCGGCGAGGCGTACCGCCCGCGCCCCGCGACGAGCCGCGTGGCGACGTTCAGGGGGAAGGCCGGGATCAGGAAGCGGCCCTCGGCGTCGGTCGTCGCCTCCTCGGCCGTCTCGACGGGGTAATCCGGCGGGGCGTCGTCGCGGAGCCGGAGGGCGTCGCGGACCCACTCGGGGTCCAGCGGGGCGACGACCCTGATCCCGGCGCCGGCCGGCGAGCCGTCGGCCTCCAGCACCCGGCCGCCGATCGACCCGGCGGAGTACACCCGGACGATCGCCGAGTGATCGCCGTCCGGCGAGCCGCCGGTGATCCGCGCCGGGCCGGTCCAGAACCCGGGGATGGCGGTCGACTCGTATCGGAACGACTCGTTCGAGAGGCACGGGAGCGCCGCCATCCCGCCGACGATCTTTACGGTCCGCGTCACGCCCAAGTGGCTCAGCTCGGGGGGCGGATTCATCAGGCGGAGCGTCATGGTCCCCTGGAACGGCGCGAGCGTCTCGTCCGCCTGGAAGCGGAAACGGATCGTCCGCTCCGCCGGCGCGACGGCCGCGGTGTCGATCCGGATCGGCTCCTCGTCCGGCGGCCAGGGGATCCGGATGGCGCGGCCCTCCATGAGCAGCGCGGCGTCGACCGTCTCCCAGACGGGGAACTCGAAGCGCCCGTCCGGGCCGACCTCGACGCTCCGGTCGAATTGGATCCGGCGCCAGGGGTCGCCGCCGCCGTATCCCGGCGTGGTGAAGCCTGTGAGGACGGAGTAATTGACCCTCAACCGGGGGGGTGGCGTCGAGGTCGCGGCGCGGCGCGGCATGTCCCCCCGCGCCATCCGACGCGAGCGCAGGATCACCTCCACCTCGCCGTCGGCCCGGCGCGCCCCCTGGGCGAAGCCGAGCGACCCGTCGGGGCCCTCGGCCCGGATCAGGTACTCCGACTCGTCGTGGAGCGCCGGCAGCGTGAACCTCCCGTCGGGGCCCGATCGCGCCAGGACGACGCGGTCGCGGGGGTGCACGGCCGCCATGTTCAGCCGCCCGTCCCGCTCGCCCGCGACGAGCAGGACGGCGTTCGCGACGGGACGCCCCCGCTCGTCCTCGACGAACCCCGCCAGCGGCCCTCGCTCCAGGGGGATCGTGATCGACCCGCCGGGGACGACCTCCGCCGGCACCGCCTCGTCGGGGAAGAGGAACCCGTGGACGTTGGGCTCGAACTCGTGGTCGGCCTCCGCGAGGTTCGCGAAGTAGGCGCGGCCCTCATCGTCGGTGCGCGCGGGGTTCGGCAGCTTGACCGGCCGGCCGTCGACGATCAGCCTCGCGGCCACCTCGGCGCCGAGGATCGGCGAGCCCTGGTCGTCGACGACGCGGACCTCGAACGGGACTCCCGGCTCCAGGACGACCTCCACCGGATCGTCCTCCGGCGGCCACCCCTTCGGGTATGGGCCCACGACCTTCGGCGCGTGGCCGTCGGCCGCGATCATGAGGAAGACCGGATCGGGCGTGATGGTGGTTTCGAACTCGGGCTCCGTCTTGAGGCTCGCCGTGTACCCCTCGCCGCCGGCGTTCCCCCGGCCGAATCGGTCGCGTTTCCGCTTGGGGATCACGGCCAGCGTGAAGCCGTCGCGGAGCGGCCGGCCGTCGGCGGCCCGCGCGATCCCCCGGAGGATGGCGGTCGGGACCGGTTGGGGGGCGGGCGTCCGATGGACCGGGATGAACGGACGGATCTCGTACGACGGCTCTCCCGACCAGGCCCGCCGAGCCGCGTCCATCACCCCGACCGTCCGCTCGGGCCAGTACACCACGGCCCCGGCGACGCCCAACAGCAACAACGGCGGGGCGACGATCGCCCCCCAGAGCACCCGAGCCCCCGTGGAACCGGCCATCGCGCCACGCTCCCCGACCCCGCGGCCGTCTCGATCCCTCGCGCCTCGACCCGCCCTCCAGGATCGCGCTTCGCCGCCCCCACCGCAAGCCCCGGCCCGCCCATCCCGGGCGCCGAGTCGAAATCGCCGGGCCTCCCTATATACTGATCGTGTCGCGGCGCCGGAATCTCCCCCGACCGCGGCGACCTCGACCACCCCCGGGCCCGCGACCCATGAGCCAACTCCCCCTGTTCGACGAGCCGAACGACGCGACCCCGGTCGCCGCCTCCCTCGCGCCGAAGCTCCGCGCCCTGGCCGATCGCGGCGCGTTCTTCGGCACGTCGTCGTGGAAGTACGAGGGGTGGCTCGGGTCGATCTACGACCCCGCGCTGTACCAGACGCGCGGGAAGCTCTCGATCAAGAAGTTCGAGTCCGACTGCCTGGGCGAGTACGCGCGGGTCTTCCCGATCGTCGGCGGCGATTTCAGCTTCTACCAGTTCCCCTCGGCCGAGTACTGGAAGGCCCTGTTCGACACCTCGCCCGACACGCTCCGGTTCGGCCTGAAGGTCCCGGAGGAGGTCACGGTCCCGCGCTGGCCGAGGCACGCCCGCTACGGCGCCCGCGCCGGCCAGGAGAACGCGGGGTTTTTGGACCCGAAGCTGTTCAAGGACCTGTTCGCCCGCCCCCTGTGGCGGCATCGGCACCGCGTCGCCGTCCTGATGTTCGAGTTCGGCACGATGGCGAAGTCGACGATGTCGGGGGTCGACGAGTTCCGCGCGCGGCTCGGCGACTTCCTCGACGCCCTCCCCCCCGGCTTCCGCTACGGCGTGGAGATCCGCAACCCCGAGTACCTGGGCGAGCCCTACTTCGACACCCTCCGCGCCCGCAACACGGCCCACGTCTTCAACGCCTGGACCCGCATGCCCGAGCTGATCGAGCAGATCGAGTTGCCCGGCGTCCACACGGCCGACTTCACGGTCGTCCGCGCCCTCCTGCGTCGCGGCCAGCCCTACGAGGACGCCGTGAAGGCGTTCAGCCCCTACCGCGAGGTCCAGAAGCCCGCCCCCTCCGTCCGCCTGGCCCTGCGCATCCTGGCCGAACGCTCCTGGCAGGAAGCCCAGCCCTCCTTCACGTTCATCAACAACCGCCTGGAAGGCAACGCCCCCGGCACCATCGAGGCCGTCGCCGACTCCCTCCTCGAAGACGCCTGAAGGCGCGGCCCCCCGCAACGGGCGATCCGGTCAGGGCTCCTCGCGGGTGGTGTATTCCGCGATGTAATCCGGATCCCTCACGACCCGGCCGGTCGAGCGGAGTCGGTAGCGAGCCGGCGGCGCCCTCTCGATTACCGCGGGGTCGCCGGGGACTTCCAGCGTGCGCGCGTCGCGATCGATCGCGACGAGGATCCCCCCCACGTCGACCACCATGATCGTGCCGACATGCTGCTCCTGCCGCTTGAGGCGGCCTTCCCGGTCCAGGACGTTCAGGCCCAGCAGGAGCGTGCGACCGATGTACTCATCCCCGAACAGCGAAATGGCCCTTCGGATCCGATCCTCGTCCCATCGGTAGGTGAAGTCCCATTCCGTCGGGACGCGGGACTGGAGCAAGGGCGCGTGGTTCGGGCGCGCGTCCCAGTACCGAGGGTCGGCGTCCTGGGTGAACATCCAGGACGTCAGCAGTCTCGGCCCGTCGACAACGGCCCCCGAGCACGCGAGGCGGTAGGTCCCGCCGGGGGCGGGGCGAAGGGAGCCGCGATCGGTCGGCAGAGAGCGAAGGTCGCCGCCGTCGAAGGGGCGGATCCGGGTGACGCGGTCGGTCACCTCCTCGATCTCGCCGTGAAACTGTTCCTGGCGAGCCGGCTCGCCATCGGATTGGAAGTACGTCATTCCGACGAGGACGTCCATCCCCACGAAATCACTCGGACGCATGCGGTGGCGGGTCGACCCCGCGTGACTGGTCCCGCCCGTCGCCACCACGGCCGGTCGCGAAATGCGCCGGCCCGCGATTCGAGGCGAGGGCGGAGGATAGGAAGGGCGAAACAAGGCCCGGCCCATGTTCGCGGGGCACCAAGTCCGCGTCAAGTCGGAACCTACCATTCCGAGGCGCGCGACCATCACGCGGCGGTCGCCACGGCTGTTCGCGACCGGCCGCTCGAGTCGGAATGGCGAGACGGAGAGGACCAGGACGCCGACACATCCCAGCAAGGCCGCTAGCGATACGGTCACGACTTCCAGCGGCTGACCTCGATGATCGCCCAGCCCGTCTCGTTTCGCCGCAAGAGGATGTATCTGCCGCTCCCGGCGCGGGGTCCGGCCTGGAATCCGGTCTGCACGAGCAGGTGGCCGTCGTGACCGGCCTCGATACGGAGCACCCGCGCCTCGCCGACGTCGGGAGAGGCGGCCACGGCCGCGAGCGCGGCGGCGAGGTCTTCCACCGAGACCCCGTCGATCGGGTACCGCCATCTTCCCGTGAAGTCTCCGATCCCCATCCTCGCCCCCATCCCGAGGCCCCTGCCCCGGACTTTCGTCCCATCGCCGACCGGGCCCCCGATCCATCGCGCGGATTCCCCCGATGGGCCGCCACCGGGGTCTGGAGCCGAAGCACCGGCCCGGCCCTCGGCTCAATTTTGGCGCCACCAGTCGCCCCGGATGCCGATGCCCTCGTCCACCACGCAACATCGTCATAGCGCGCCCAGCCAGGCCGACTCCCGATCATATCCGAAAGGTGCTTGAATTTTTCTTCCTATGTCATCATGGGCACTTGGGTCGATCCCGGCCGTGATTTTCGGGGCCCTTCCCTCGCAAACCCGACTTTGTGCGCCACTGTGTGCATAAGGGGGGACCGCGCATGCCGTTGACGACGCCACGGGAGTACTCGCGAGGACAGGCCATGGAGACGGCGTCGGACCTGGGCCGGCGTGGGTCGCTCCGCGCGCGTGGCATGCACCCCTCCCATCCCGTCGGGCGAGGATGGACCGAAGGATTGGACGGGAGCCGTCGGGGCATGGGCATGGCGACGGGCCCCGATCGGTGCAGCCCGCGCGGTCTCCAGGTGGGAGGGGGACGGGATCGAGTCGGATGGGATCGTCGAACGCGAAGGCCCATGGCTCCCGCGGCCGTTGCCCCATGCGCGTCCCGGCGGCCTGTGCCCGCCGCCAGAGCGGACGCCGCCACGCGACCTCTCATAGGCTTCCCGTTGTCCCCGCGGAGCCTCGCGAAACCACATCGATTTCGACGAACGAAGCCAACGCATTTCCGACGCAATTCACCATGCCACGGCATCTTGCGCGAAAACCACCGCCGCGCCGCGATGACGAACGAAGCCAACTCCCGACGCGCATTCGGATGTTCGAGCGATTGACCGCCGTGGCATAATGACAGGAACCCCCGAGGCCCAGATCCCGTCGACCGACCGCCCTTCCCATCGAGGCTTGAACGACCCCATGACGCCCGTGGCGAACACCCCACCGCCGTGCTCCTCGCGGAACGAGGCCCCGACGCAACTGCCGGAGCTTCCGCTGGTCCAGATCGCCCGGCCCCACCTGCCGGCGACCCGGGCGGAGATGCTCGCGCGCGGCTGGGAGGCCGTCGACGTGGTGTTCGTCACCGGCGACGCCTACGTCGACCACCCCGCGTTCGCCATGGGCATCCTCGGGCGCGTGCTGGAGGCCGCCGGGTTCCGCGTCGCCATCCTCAGCCAGCCCGATTGGAAGAGCGCCGACGCCTGGCGACAGTTCGGCCGCCCTCGCCTGTTCTTCGGCGTCTCCGCCGGGAACATGGACAGCATGATCAACCGCTACACGGCCAACAAGAAGGTCCGCAACGACGACGCCTACAGCCCCGGAGGCCGCATCAACCTCCGCCCCGACCGCGCCACCATCCCCTACTGCCAGCGCGCCCGCGAGGCCTTCCCCGGCGTGCCGGTCGTCGCGGGGGGCGTCGAGGCGTCGCTCCGCCGGCTCGCCCATTACGACTACTGGAGCGACACCGTCAAGCGCTCCATCCTCATGGACTCCAAGGCCGACCTCGTCGTCTTCGGCATGGGCGAGCAGCAGATCGTCGAGATCGCCCGCCGCCTCCAGGCCGGCGAGACGGTCAAGGACCTCCGCGACATGCGCGGGGTCGCCTATGCCATGGGCGCCAGCGAGACCCCGCCGGCCGACGCCCTCCGCCTCCCCTCCCATGAGGAAGTGAAAACCGACAAGCTCAAGTTCGTCGAGGCCACCCGGCGAATCCACCAGGAGACGAACCCCTTCAACGCCAAGCGGCTGGTGCAGTACCACGACCGCCAGGCCATCGTCTGCAACCCGCCCCCCCTGCCGATCAGCCAGGAGGACATGGACCGCGCCTACGGCCTGCCGTACACCCGCCGCCCCCACCCCATGTACAAGGGGGAGCGGATCCCGGCCTTCGAGGTCGTGAAGGACTCGGTGACGATCATGCGCGGCTGCTTCGGCGGCTGCACCTTCTGCTCGATCACCGCCCACCAGGGCCGCATCATCCAGTCGCGCTCCCAGGAATCGGTCCTGACCGAGCTGCGCCTGATGGGCAAGGACCCGAAGTTCTCCGGCGTCGTCTCCGACATCGGCGGCCCCACCGCGAACATGTACCAGATGCGCTGCACGCGCCCCGAGGTGGAGGCGAAGTGCAAGCGACTGTCCTGCGTCCACCCCACCATCTGCAAGCTGCTGGGGACCGACCACGGCCCGCTGATCGAGCTGATGAAGGAGAGCCGCGAGGTCCCCGGCATCAAGAAGGTGCACGTCGCGTCCGGCATCCGGATGGACCTCGCCCAGCAGTCCCCCGAGTACCTTGAGGAGTTGGCGCGGCACCACGTCGGCGGCCACCTGAAGGTCGCGCCCGAGCACACCGATCCCGTCGTCCTGAAGCGGATGAAGAAGCCGACCCAGGAGAACTACGAGGGCTTCGCCGAGGCGTTCGAAAAGGCCAGCCGCCGCGCCGGCAAGCAGCAGTTCCTCGTCCCCTACTTCATCGCCTCGCACCCCGGCAGCGACCTGAACGCGATGATCGACCTGGCCCTCTTCCTGAAGCGCAACGGCTATCGCCCGGACCAGGTGCAGGACTTCATCCCCGCCCCGTTCGACATCGCCACCTGCATGTATTACACCGGCATCGACCCCTTCACCGGCGAGGAGGTCTACGTCGCCCAGCACCTCCGCGACCGCAAGCTCCAGCGAGCCCTGATGCAGTACTTCAAGCCGGAGAACTACTTCGAGGTCCGCAAGGCCCTCCTCCAGGCCGGCCGCGGCGACCTGATCGGTTCGGGCTGCGACGCCCTGATCCCCGCGCAGGCCCCCAAGGCCGCCCTCCAGGCGCGCCAGGCCGAGGCCCGGCGCTCCCTCGGCGAAGGCCGCTACGTCCACCAGGTCGACGGCGAGCCGAAGCCCGCGACCGCCGCCGCCCCGGGCAAGCCCGCCGGCTACCGCCCGCATCGCCGCACGGCCCAGAAGCGCCGGCCACGCTGACTCCGAGAGCCATCCCAATTACCGAACGCGAGCGGCTGCAGTGCCACGAGAGCGGCCAGATGCTTGGGTTCCTTCGCGACGAGGCCAGCCCCCGGAAGCTACGCCTGCTGGCCTGCGCCCTCGTCCGGGCCGTCCGGCCCCCCGGCTGTGAACGGACCATCTGGGATCTCTTGCCGGGTTGCCGATGGTTCTTCTCGTGGACCCTGTTCCCCTCGCCGATCTCCCCGCCTCCGATCTGAGCTGGCACGAACACAATCGCCACGGGTGTCTGTACATGTCGTGCCACCAGGTCGTCGAGGCGATGGAGGATCTCGCCGACGGCCGCGTGAGCCTCGCCAGACGGAATGCGGCCAGACATTTCGGCGACTACATCGCGTGGGCTGCCGAGGCCGACACTTTCGATCCCGCCACCCGCCCCCCAGATGCGGAATTGCACTACTCGCTCTGGGGAGTCGTGGGCGCGACGACCAACGACGATGATGAATTGCTTCGGCAGATAGAATACAGCCAGGAACCGTTCGGCCCGCAGGAGTTCGCCCCGAGCGGGTATAAGCGAAGAAGGAGCATCTCCGAACACCAGGATCAGATCTGTCGGACCATCCGCGAGATCATCAATCCCTTCCGCTCCCGGTCGCCTGAAGTGGCCGAGCTTCATGGAGATTACCGGTTGTGGGCCCGTTGCATCTACGAGAGTAGGGAAGTCCGCTTCATGGGCCGGATGGCCGACCTCCTTGCTGAGACGATCACCGACGACCAGGAATTGCTGACCCATCTCCGGTCGGGCGGGCCGCACTTCCGCGGCTGCTGGGCGATCGATGAGCTGCTCGGCCTCGCTTGAACGCCCATCGCGACTTCCGAGCGGCAAGGGCTCCGGGTACACTCGATTCAACCGGGGACGCCCGGTGACCTCACGAAGGGCCTCCCTCCCATGCCGCTCCTTGACCACTTCAACCCGCCGTTGAATCGCACGCACCCCTGGCGCGGTTTCCACGGGGCCTGGGCGGCGGCGATGGCCCGGCTGCTCAATCAGGGCGTCTTGCCCCCGGAGTACTATGCCATCCCCCTCGTGAACCATGACGGGCCCATCGTGATCGACGTGGCGACGCTGAAGACATCGGAGGCGCGTGAACCCGGTCATGACGCGCCCGGGCCGGGAGGGTGGTCGGCGCCGGCCCCCGCCGTCGCGGTCGCGGTCGACCTGGCGGACGCCGACGGCGTCGAGGTCCAGGTGTTCGCCGACGACGGCGACCCGCGTCTCGTCGCCGCGATCGAGCTGATCAGCCCCAGGAACAAGGACCGGCCGGCCTCTCGTAGGGCCTTTGCGGTCAAGTGCGTCGGCTACCTCCAACAGGGGGGCGGCGTCGTGGTCGTGGACGCCGTCACCACGCGACGGGCCGACCTGAACGGCTCCATCCTGTCCCTCCTCGGGGTCCACGCCGACGACCTCGGCTTACCGTCGGCGGACCTCTCGGCCGTCTCCTACCGGGCCGTCGGGAGCGAGGACGAAGGTCGGCGGCTCCACCTCTGGCCGATGCCACTCGAGCTGGGGCGGCCCCTGCCGACGGTCCCCCTGTGGATCGCCCCCGATTTCTCCGTCCCCCTCGACCTGGACGCCAGCTACCGGATGTCGTGCGAGGACCTTCGCATTCCCCTCGCCCCCGCGCGGCCGGCCGTCGAGCCGGTCTAACGTCAAACCTTTTATCCGAAACGCCCCCTCCGCCCCTCCTCCGAGACAGCCCCGAACATGGCCCGCAGCAATCCCCGAAATTCCCGTCGCGGCCCCTCGTCGCGCCGCCCGAAGCCCGGCCCGCACCCGCCGAAGCCGCCCCGGCCCGCCGGCTCGCCGCTCGTCCAGCGCACGCCGCGCGGCAAGACCATGCCGGCGATGGCGTCGCTGATCGCCACGATCGCGCCGAAGGTCCTCCGCGACGTGCTCGACCGCGGCAAGCGGCTGGAATCGGCGATCGTCGACGCCCAGGGGGAGGAGGCGAAGAAGCGCTCGACCCGGGGCGACCGCCGGCTGATCAACCAGTCGCTGGCGTCGCTAGTCCGCTGGTGGGGCTGGATCGAGCCGCTGCGGCTGGTCCACGTCGAGGAGCAGTTGCTCCTGGCCTGGCTGCTGGACTCCACCCAGCTCTCGGCCATCCCCCGCATCTGGGCGAGCAAGGCGGCGAAGGACTACGCCCGCCTCTCCTGCGGCGGCGACGCCCCGACCTGGGCCGCCCGCGCCGAGACGCTCAAGCGGTTCGCCGCCGACCGCGCCGTGGCCGCCGACCCCTGGATGAACTTCCCCGCCTGGATCCGCGACGAACTCCCGATGCCGCCGGGCGACGAGTCGCCCAAGATGCGCCGGCTCCTGTTCCTCCACGCCGTCCAGCAGCCCCCCAGCCTCTGGGTCGTGGTGCGCGGCGAGGACCCCAAGCCCGTCTGGGACGAGCTGCGCGAGGCCGGCCATCGCCCATGGGTCCAACGTCGGATCGACGTCGCCGCGCGCCTGGAGAGCGACGTCGACCTCCGTCCGTTCGAGTCGTTCACCCGCGGCGCCCTCATCGTCGAAGACCTCGCCTCGCGAGCCGTCACGAAGGTCTGCGACCCCGACCCGGGCGAGCGCTGGTGGGACCTGGGCGAAGGGTCGAGCCTGCACGCGTTGGGCCTGGCCGACGAGATGCGCGGCAAGGGGACCGTGATCTCCACCTTCGAGCACGAGCCGGCCCGCCGCGCCGCCGCCCTCAAGATCCGGAGCAGCCCGTTCCGGAACGTGTCGGCGAAGGCGTGGGACGGCCGGCACGCCCCCGGCAAGCCCGGGACGTTCGACGGCGTCCTCGTCGCGCCGCCGAACTCGGGCGTCGGCTCGTGGCGCCGCCACCCGGAGGTCCGCTGGATCGTCAAGGCGGACCAGCTCGCCGAGTTCGCCGATCGCCAGCGCCGGTCGCTGGAGCTGGCCGCGACGGCCGTCCGCCCCGGCGGGACGATCGTCTACACCGTCGCCACGGCGACGCTCCGCGAGACCCAGGGGGTCGTCAACGCCTTCCTGAACGACCATCGCGACTTCCGCCTCGACCCCTTCCCCCACCCCCTGGAGGAAGACGACACCCCGGGCATGGTCCACCTGTGGCCCCAGATCCACGACTGCGAGGCCCGTTTCATCGCCCGGCTGATCCGGACCGCGAAGCCCGCCGAGTCTTCGTGACTCGTGGGCTGGACGAACGCCCCTGCGGAACGTACCCTGGGTATGTCTTTGACAATCAGCGACCGGGTAGCTCAGTTGGTAGAGCAACGGACTTCAAGCGCGGCCTCGGCCGCGAAATAGGAGCCTCGCGCGGGAAGAAGTGGAACCGCGACGAGTGGACGCCGCTATTTGCTGGGACGCCCTGAGAGCCCCCCGCACCACAACGCGGCCGGCGACGGCGAACGTGACGGTTCGAAAAGCGGGGGGATTGGGCCATCAGCAGGCAAGGCCTCCGGGGGATCCCCGGGGCCAGCCCCAGAGACTATACGCGGCGCGCCTGCGACGGCGAAGAGATAGTCCAGACCTTCAACCCGCCCCTCCCCCGAGGGGCGGCGGTCGGCGAGAGCCGATGAGGTAGGTTAATCCGTTGGTCCTGGGTTCGAGCCCCAGCCCGGTCACTTTCAACCCCAGCCCCAGCCTAGACTTACGACGAGCTTGTGCATGAGCCAACTTTGATGTTTACCGGTTTCGACGCTGAATCCGGCACGAAATCGGCCTCGAAACCGGTATGGGAATCCGGTAAACGGGCCGTCCCCAGCCTAGACGACGATCCCATTTTTGTAAACGGCCGTGGCGGCGAAACACCTCCCGCATGGGCTCAATCATGCGGGCGTCTGGACGACGGCTTCCGTCCTCACGGTTCAGGGCGTACCCCTCCCCCTGAAGCGAAAAGGTTATATTATCACCTTTTCCGTGATCGCCCGTCCATCATGTTAGAGTTTGGAAAACTGGACGAATTGTTTCGTCGTCGGGGCGACGGTCGCCGGATCCCGGTCGGGGAAGGATGCGAGGGCCTTGGGGGGGGGCGGCTGAATTTGCCCTAATTCGGGGCGGTAAAGAATGACACGCCGGGATGACCTTCCTGGCTTGGAGCCGGATTCGGCCACGACTCCCCCCCTGGTTCCCCAGGTTTTGCACCACGCTCGCATTTAGCACACGAGCCGCCGCTTTGGGTCTCGGCGACCGATCCGGCGAAAGGCCCCCCTTCCAAAAAAATGCCCTGAAAGTTTGCGTAAAAGCATGCTCGTGTGTGAGTCGCTTTTCGCCACGACGGTCGACCCGGCCGGATGCCCCCTTCCGTGGTGACTCCGACCATGGTAATGGCGTGATCAATTCGGTCACACCTCTGGTGTGGCGATTTCGACCACATCTCTGGCTTAAGGCTACCCGTTGAACGGGGGGCCTTGGGCGGGGGCGTCCCCCTTTTGGCTTTTGGCTTTCGGCGGTCGCCCATGCGACGAAAGGCGAAGGCCCAAGGCGAAAAGCCCAAAGGCCCGGCACGTCGGTGCCGGTGGGGTGTCCTATCCTAAAGCCTCAAGCGTAGCCGCTTGGCTCTGGGCGTAAGCCTAGAGAATGCCGCCGCCGGCCCTAAGCCTAGTCTAAGGCGAAGGGTCGGAAGCAATTCCACGCTTGATGATATGAGATATTGATGATGCCTAGAAGTAGGCACTGGCCATTGTACCATAACCCTCGGCTAAAGTCAAGAGCCTTCCGCCGGAATCTTCAAGTTTTCTTCCTCCGCCTCCGCATCCGCCAGCATCGAGCGGAAGGCGTCGTCCCATTCTTGATCGCTGATATCTTGACGCTTAAGCTCCTTGACCCTCGCTTGCTCTTTGGCGACGGCGTTCACGTATCGCTCAAGCCACAAGATATCGCCTTCAACGTCGGGCGGGAGCGGATCGCTTGAGCGACGGTCGGGGCGTGTCCTCATCGCCTGAAGATAAAGCCTCTTGGCCAGGCCATCGAGGTAGGCGTGATCGCTCAGCCTTGCGAGGTCGTCACGATCGAGGCGATGGGCCTGGGCCTTGACCTTCCCGGCCAAAGCCTCCCGCCACTCACGTTGGGCTTCCAGGTGTCGGGCTCTGGCTTCCGGGCTCACGGCTTCATCCTCGATTGAGTACGGCTCTTGATTGGACACCCCAAGCAAGGCGGGGGCTGGGGTTGGAGCCCCTTGGCTTTGGCCTTCGGATTCCGAATCATCGCAACTGCCAGCTGCCAAAACTGCCAAAAGGTCTTTACCATGCCTTTTGGCTTCCGAATCATCGCAACTGCCAGCTGCCATAACTGCCAAAAGGTCTTTACCATGACCTTTGGCTTCCGAATCATCGCAACTGCCAGCTGCCATAACCGCCAAAAGGTCTTTACCATGACTTTTGGCTTCCGAATCATCGCAACTGCCAGCTGCCAAAACCGCCAAAAGGTCTGCGGGCTGGGGCTTTTGGCTTTTGGCGGCTGGCGGATGGGGAGTTTCCTCCCCATCGTCATCGCCCCAGGTGAACGTGAACGGCGACTCGGCATCGGTGTCGGGATCGTCGCCCGGCCCGGGATGCCACGTTTCCGAAGGTCGTCCGCCGGTCGTGGAATTCCTCGGATGGGCCAGCCGTCGGGATCGGAGCGATGCCATCGCTTCATCGAAATGCGGGAGCCACTTCCGAGACTGGCGACGACGCAACTCCCGGCGGCTGATGCCGGGTTCCTTGACGATCGTGTCGAGCAAGCGAATGTCAAGAGACTGCCCTTGCCCGCCTGGGGTGTCCACGCCTCCGAATAGGCGACGGGCCGAATCCTCGCAATAACGCCAAACGGCCAGGGCCGCCCTCAAGTGCCTCTCGCCGATGATCTGGGTTCCATCCATTAGGGCGTAGATCAGCGATAGGCGAAGGGTCTGTGCGTGGCCTCTCGAAACGGCCATGCCCCAGGCTCCCGGCCTCTCTTCCGTGAGTTCGTCGTACACTTCACGCCAAAGGGCCTTCGCCCCGTCGTCACGCCAGCAAGCGCCGATCTCACGGGCCTTGACGATCGCCTCCCGCAAGGGTTCGACGAATTCGTCCAGCACGTCATGCCGTCCGCCTTCCGGGAGCGACTTGCTCCGGCGGACCATCGTCCAAAGGATCCGGTTGCTGAAACCGTTGCACGTCTCGACGCTGTCCTTAAGGAGTTTCGCCAACTCTTCCGGGGTGGCGTGGACGCTCAGGGAGACGTGCGGGTCGGTCGCCCGGATGCGGCTCTTGCCCCTGGTGAGAACGTCAAGCGTCTGCCCGTCCCATGCCGATCGAAGCAAGGGGCTCAGGGTGTTCCCTTCCCTCCGCATGGCGGTGATCGTCCGGGCGAATTCGGTTTCGACGCAGAGTAGGCTCTTGGGCTCCGGCTCTTCGCCTTCATCCTTGATCTTGTCCACCAACCCTTCGCCGCTCGACAAGCCCCAGGCGACGTCTTCTTTCGCCCACTCGGCCCATGCCGCCCTCATGAGCCGCATCACGATCTTCGCCGCACGCCCCTTGCCGCTCGCCGTCCCTCCGATGAGTGCGGAAAAGAGATTGGCGGCATGCTCGGCGTCGCTCATGCGAAAACTTGGGCTCTTGCCGACGGCGTTGCCGAACGCCGTGAGCAAGGTCAAGAGGATGCCCGCCGGATCGGCCTCGGTCTCCGGTTCCACGGCCTTCACGATCTGCCCGGCCAGGCCGATGAAGGCGTCATCGTCCAGTCTAGGCCAATCGTCGTCGTCGTCGGTTTCTTCACTCTCCGGAGATTCCGGCTCTTGGCTGGACACCCCAAGATGGTCGGGGGCGGGGCCTGAATCCCCCGCTCCCGGCTCTGGATCGGAACCCAAGCCCCCCGCTTCCGGCTCCGATCCCATGGCCCCGCCGCGCGGGGCCTGGGGCTCCTCTCCATGAGAAGGGGATTCCGCTCCCGCCTTGGCGGATTCCTTATTCGCCAGCCCTCGCACGGTTTTGAGAACGTCTTTCTCGGGAATGGGCGGAGTGCAGCGGCATGCCCATTCCGTCGCCATCGCCTCGATCGTCTTGAGACTGTCGCCACGATTGAGATGGATCCCGATGAGGCGACACAATTCGTCATGCCTAGAGGGCTTTTCGCCGGACGACGTTCCAGGGTGGGAAGGAAAATCGCACGCCCGATCCTCTCCCCAAACGAACGCCGTCGCTCCCTTGGGATCGGCCTGGGGCTTGGCGGTCGGATCGTCGTGAAAGCCCTTGCTCTCACGAATCTTGTCGAGCAACCAGTCGGGGCATGGGGCGATCGGCTCGGTCAAAGCCACAATCCATTGGTATCCGCCCTTGTCCGTGACGCTGGGCTCGACGACGATCAACCCGCCGTGCCCCCTCAAGTCGACGCCCGGCCCTACTTTGTTCGCCGCATTCTTGACTCTCACGCCCGCTGGAAGAGTCAGAAGATAGTGATAACCCCCGCTCCCCGTCTTGCTTTGGGGTGTCCGGCCGACGGCCCCGAATTCGGCTTGCCATTCGGCCCAAGTCCGATCGCCCGAATTCTTCGGATCTACGTCCACCGCCACGACGCCCTCTTGCGGGGCGATGCCCAGATTGGACAAGGGGGCTTCGGCGAACCATCGGCGAATGACGCTTTCATCTTGCGTGGCGTCCTTATAGCCGTGGGGCGTGTTCGGATGCTTGCCGATCGAGCCGCAATCCATCTTGCCACAAGTACAAATTCCGTTGATCGCCCCGTGTAGGCGGATGGGGGAAAATCCTAGTTTTGCATATTCCAAAGCCTTATTGATTTTGGCCTCGATCGGCACTATAATACTCATGTCAATCCTTTGTGAATAAAATCAATTGATACTGTCATGATTCGGGGGCCGGGGAAGCAACACTTCTCCGGCCCCTTTTTCGTCAACTCATCGGGGCGACCGTCTCCACCCGGGTTCCGCCCTTGGGCGTTGCGGCGACGATGATCGTGTACGGCCTCCCGATGCATGCCTCGATGTTGATGCTATCCCCGGGCTTCGGAGGGGCGCCGAGCAACGCCACGAGCATCCGCCCAAGTCCATTGTTGGGGCCGGGTTTGGTCTTAGTGACGATCCGGATCGGCGTCTTGCCCTTGTGTTCTCCCGCCGTGATCTCGAATAGAAACTTCACCCCTTCACCCCAGCCCTTTTCTTCATTGGCCGGCTCCCCCACGGTTCCCGTGAACACGCCCGGGTAGGCACCCGCCGGCACTCCGCCTTGCCCCTCGGTCCAGATTCCAAAGTCAAACATGCTTCAATCCTTTGTGTAAAACGATCATCCTTGCGACTCCCCGATTCCGACGACCACGTTGTCGTCTTCCTCGGTCGGTCGTCTCACTTCCCGATCTCGCACGACCGGATGTAAGCCTCTAGACTTTCGAGGCTTACCCTCAGCGATCGGCGAAATTTGTAGCCGATTAGGCGCCCTTCGGCGATCAATCGGCGTATCGATTGCGGGGACAGCGCCAAGCGTTCGCCCGCCTCCTCAATGGTCACGCAAACGTTCATCCTTCACCTCCAATGTATAATAGTCGTGACTCTAGATATTTCGTGATGCCTCCAGTGAGTTTCTGGGCTTTTTTTATTCCCCGTCCGCAACGGCCATTTTGCCTATTTCCGGCTTCAATGCAACAGGCCAGGAAAAGAGCGTCCGCTCTTCGCCTGGCCTACTTTCTGGCCCAAGATAATGTGTAATACTATACTCCACTCTCTAGGTAGTGGAGTTTTAAGGTAGAGTTGACAATGTCAACTTGATGCCATCAACTTGATGCCTTGGGGTAGAGTTGATGTAATCAAGTCTATCCTTCACACCCTGCCTCTCGCCCGATCGAGGGTCGCTTGGGCGTCGGCCAGGGCTCGATGGCGGAAATGTCCGTACACTTGCTCGATCATCTTCACGGACGTCCCCGCCATGCGTGCAACGATGAGTGCGTCATGCCCCGCCATCAACATTTCCGATATCCACAAGTGCATCAGCGAATAGATCGTGATGTGTTCACGCACTCCCGCCTTGCTCCTCAGCCGGGCGAACATGTCCCCGAGCAAGCATGACGTGAAGGCGTTCCCCGCCCGGTTCGGGAAGATGAGGGCGCCCGGCTCCCGCCCCCGGCATCGGGCCTCCACGATCGAGCATGCCTCATCGTTCAAGAGGATCGACCTAGGGCGATACTCCCGAAGCGTGCTCGAACGCTTATGTTTCGTGAGCACCAGCGATCGGGCCTTGGCCTGGTAGTCGCCGGCTCTCGCCTCGATGAGTTCGTGGGTTCTCGCCCCGGTGTGGTAGTAGACTTTGAGCATCGCCCCGAATTCGGGCTTGGCGTGGGCGATCAACGCTCGCACCTCCTCAGCCGTGGGAAGGTCGCTTTCGAGCAAGGCTTTCGGCGGGATCCGAAGCCCCTCGATCCCGTCGAACGGCTTGAAGCCCTTGGGCAAGAGCCGGAGCCGAATCCCCCGGTTCACGCAAGCCTTGATCGTCGTCGCATGCTTCTGGACGTACATCCGGGCATGGCCTTGGGCCAACAGCGTCTCCCGGAAGGCTTCCAGGTCATCGCCCCGGATCGAGGCGACGGGCCTTTCGCCGTGGGCTTCGTTCCATCGCCCGAGATGTCGTCTCGCCTCTCGATGAAGGGCTCCGGATCGGTTGGCCTCGATCCATGAGAGATAGGCGTCGGTCAACGCCTCCCACGTCGGGCCTTGGGGCTCTTGGCTGGACACCCCAACAGAGGCAGGGGCGGGGGATGGAGCCCCTTGGCTCTCGGCTTTCGGCGTGGGCTCTGGGTCGTGGGCTGAAAGGGCCATATCCGGCCCTTTGTCGTCGTCGGCGAGTGCCTTCCACAACCGGCTCATCGCCTCCGCCTTGGACGTGTCGACGATCTTCCCGAAGTATCTCGGCTTGCCCCCGGCCTCCGAATACCAGTGCCCGTTCTTACGCCCCACCCCAGGCCGTCTAGGCATCGCAAAGCCCCCATCTTGGGGCTCAGCACAAGTCGAATCCGGTAAATCGAATCCGGTAAGGCGATCGTCGATGCGTTAAGTCATTGCGGCGTAAGGCGGTCGGCGAGAGCCGATGAGGTAGGTTAATCCGTTGGTCCTGGGTTCGAGCCCCAGCCCGGTCATTTAAGAACTTGTCAACAGCCTTGAACTTGCGGAAAGCCATGCGATTCCCCGGTTGGATTTTCAGCCGGGTTCAACGCTCAACCCGGCACCTCATATCTGTTACGTGACAGCCGGACTACTGGCCAGGCGTTCGGATAGCGGCTTGACCTTGTCCTGACCCAGATTTCGGCGCGAGGCGACTGCCCGATCATACTCCCGTTCGGGGCAGGCTCGGTGAGGGTCGGCGATAGGCCGATTCGACCGTGGGCTGTCGTATCGGGGTAGCCTGAGTTCTGGCCAGACGGCGGGGGCACGACCCGTGGTCCAGCAGCGCGACGAGGGACCGGACAACACCTTGTTCTTCCTTGCAATGGCCTGGGGCCTGCTGCTCTCGTTCCGCGTCTTCAGCCTGCCCCTGCTCCTCGCCGGCGCGTTCCTCGCTCGCCGGCTGGGTCGCCAGAACGGTTGGACGATCGCCATCCGTGGCGCCTTCCTCCTCTCGCTGCTCAGTCCCGTCGATGTCCCCGGCCTGGGCTGCTACCGCGGTGGGGGGGCACACCATTCGGGTCCGCGCCTGGTCCGGTGCGTCGTCGGCCTCCCGACGCATACATCGCTGATCGCCCGCCATGGGGAATACTACTCGCTCGGCTGCTCCGGCTACACTGTGAATAATCCGCGTTGGATCCTGGTCCCGCGCTGACAGCCATCCCTCTGTGGCCCGGCGGAAGCTCCTGATCAGGCGCGGCCCGCGTGATCGACCGCGACCAGCGGGTCGGACTCGTCCTGGCTGGGCCAGACGATGATGTCGGGGAAGGCGAGGGCGATGCGCTCGGCCAGGTCCTCGACGCCGGGGCGCTCGGTGGCGTGGTGGCCGGCGACGATCAGGCCGACGCCCGTCGCGCGAGCTTCCAGGGCGCGGTGGAAGCGGGCCTCGCCGGTCAGCAACGCCTGGGCGCCCATGCGGGCGGCGTCGCCGAGGAAGTCGTCCCCCGCGCCGCAGGAAACGGCCACGCGCTCCACCGGCGCGTCGAGATCCCCGGCCACCTGCACCGTCACGCCGAGCACGCCCGACGCCGCGCGGGCGAACTCGCCCAGCGATCGCGGGCTCTCCAGCCGGCCGACGCGTCCCGCGCCCAGCTCGGACGGCGGCGACTCGACCGGGTAGACGTCGATCGCCGGCTCCTCGTACGAGTGCGCCCCTCGGACCGCCGCCAGCACCCCCGCGAGCTTGCCGCCGGGACAGACCACCTCGAGCCGAAGCTCCGCCACGGATTCGCGCCGGCCCTTCTCGCCGACGGTCGGGCTGGTCGAGTCGCCGCCGCGGAACGTCCCTTGCCCCGGGATGGCGAATGAGCATTCGTCATAGTCGCCGATCCGTCCCGCGCCGGCGGCGAAGGCCGCGGCGAGCACGGCGTCGCGGTCGGACTCGGGCGTGAAGACCACCACCTTGAAGGCGGCCGGCGCGGCGGCCGGGCGGATCGGGACGGCGTCGAGGATTCCCAGGCGGCGGCAGAGGCCGGCGTTGATGCCGTCGGCCGCGCTATCGAACGCGGTGTGCGGGCTGGCGATCGCCACCCCCGCGCGGGCCAGTCGCCAGAGGAACCCCGTCCCCGGCAGGTCGGCGCGGATCCGCTTGGTCTCGCGGAAGAGGATCGGGTGATGGCTGACGATCAGCCCGGCGCCCTCGCGGATCGCCTCGTCGGCCGTCTCGGGCGTGACGGTCAGGCAGGTCATCACCCGCTCGACCTCCGCGCCGGGATCGCCCCAGAGCAGGCCCACGTTGTCCCACTTCTCGGCCAGCCGCGACGGGGCGAAGCCCTCCAGCCAGCCGGCCACCTCGGCGACGGTCCTCATGCTCCCCCCCCTTCCAGCCATCGTCGCACGTCGTCCCAGATCCGCCCCGTCGTCGCCCCAGGCGCGGGGAACTCCGCCCCCCCCCAGCGGCCGACGGGGACCACCCCGCGCACCGCGTTGGTGAGGAAGATTTCCCCCGGTTGCAGCCGGCGGTCGAGCAGCCCCAACGGCGATTCCTCCACGGCGATCCCCAGCCCCCGCGCCCGCTCAATCACCAGCGAACGCATCACGCCCGGCAGGATACGGCCGTCGGCCGGCGGCGTCACGAGCGCGCCGCGGACCACGAAGAAGACGTTCGTCCGCGTCCCCTCCATCACGCAGCCCTTGGGGTCGATGAGGATCGCCTCGTCGCAGCCCTCGGCCCGGGCCTTCTCGCCCAGGAGCCGATACGGCCAGTAGTTCAGCGTCTTGTGGGCGACGAGCGGATCGAGACGCGCCGGCCCGGTCGTCCCCAGACGCGCGCCCCCCTCATATCTCATGGGCGGCAACGGGGCCGACCGCATCCAGAGCGTCGCGCCGCCCGAGGCCGACGCGCCCCCGGTCAGCGTGATCCGGAGCATCGCGTCCCCCTCGCGGCCGTCGGCCGCCAGCAGCGCGGCCACGTCGTCGGCCGTCGGCAGCGCGACGCCATCGATCGGCAGGCCGAGCGCGCGGGCGGACCGGGTCAGCCGGTCCAGGTGCCTCGGCAAGAGCGTGGGCCGGCCGTCCCAGAGGCGGAGGGTCTCGAACAGCCCGAGGCCGTGTTCGAACGCCCGGTCGTGGACGCCGATCGTCAGGGCGTCGTCGGGCACGATCTCGCCGCCGGTCCAGATCACGACGCGCCCTCCCCGGCCAAAACTCGACGCATGCCGAGCCCCTTGTGCAGCGTCTCCTCGTGCTCGGCCTCGGCCGACGAGTCGGCCACGATGCCCCCGCCGACCTGGTAGCGGACGCGGTCGCCTTCCACCAGCACCGTCCGGATGGCGATGTTGAAGCCGCTGGCCCCGCCCCGGCTCAGGTAGCCGATCGCCCCGGTGTAGAGGCTCCTCCGCGTGGGCTCCAGTTCGTCGATGATCTCCATCGCGCGGATCTTCGGCGCGCCGGTGATCGAGCCGCCCGGGAACGCGGCGCGGATCACGTCGACCGGCCCGACGCCCTTCCGCAGCCTCCCTTCCACCGTGGCCACCAGGTGATGCACCTGGGCGTAGCTCTCCAGCGTCAAGGGCTCCGTCACCGCGACCGACCCGTAGCGGCAGACCCGGCCGAGGTCGTTGCGCTCCAGGTCGACGATCATGGTCAGCTCGGCCCGATCCTTGGGCGAGGAGGTCAGCTCGGCGGCGAGCGCGGCGTCGGCCTCGGGGGAGTCGCCGCGGGGTCGCGTCCCCTTGATGGGCCGGGTGACGATCCGGTCGCCGCGCGTCTGGTAGAACCATTCCGGGCTGGCCGAGACGACCGCCAGGTCGCGCCAGCGCAGGAACGCCGAGAAGGGGGCGGGGCTCTCGCGACGGAGGCGCAGGTGGAGGTCCAGCGCGTCGACCTTGCCGCGGGCCTCGAACCGCTGCGAGAGGTTGACCTGGAAGACGTCGCCGGCGTGGACGTACTCGATCGCCCGTCGCGCCGCGGCCAGGTACTCGTCGCGGGTGAAGTTCGAAACGGCCTGGCCGAGCGTGGAGCGTACGACGTGCCGGGGCGAGGCGACCGCGTCGCGCAGGGCCCGCCGCCAGAACCGCGCGCGCCGGTCGACGGCCTCGCGCCCCTCTCCGGTCAGGTCCCACGCGAGGATGGCCGTCGCGCCGCGCTCGTGGTCGATCGCGACGGCGGTGTCGTACAGCGCCATGCGGATGTCCGGCAGGCGCGAGTCGCGCGGGGCCTTGCGCGGCAGGCGTTCCAGCAGCGGGGCGAGGTCGTAGCCGAGGAAGCCGATCAGCCCCCCCTGGAACGGGCAGGCGTCCGGGTCGGGCTCGTCGGCGGGATCGGCCAGCCGATGCTCGCGCGTCAGGGACTCTAGCCGGGCGAGCGGGTCGTCGCCTTGCTCGGAGGTCCCCGAGTCGGCGCGGATCGACCAGCGCGGGCCGACGGCCTCGAAGACAAGCCGGGGGTACGCCGCCAGGATGCTCCAGCGCCCGGCGGGGCCGAAACCGGGGCCGCTCTCCAGGATCGCCGGCTCCGGCCAGCCGGCGACGGCCGCGACGAGCCGGTCGGCCGGCTGGTCGAGCGGGATCCGCGCGGATGTCGGGTCGGGCGGCTGTCCCACTTGCGATTGACCTCACCAAACCGGCCTTCGTCTCGTAATCTGGGTGGGCGAGTGTAGGGGATTCGATGATCGTCCGAAAGCCCACCCGCATCAACCCGAGCCCCCTTGAGCCATGATACGAAACCCCCTCGGCCTCCGGCTCGACCCGAGCCGGCCGATCCGCGAACAGATCCAGCAGGCCGCCCGCCTCGGCGCCAGGGGCGTGGTCCTGGAGGCGTCCGGCGACCTGGCCCCGCACCGCCTGGGCGAGACCGGCCGACGCGACCTGAGGCACCAGCTCCGGTCGGTCGAGGTCGCCCTCGTCGCGATGGCCCTCCCGACCCGCCGCGCGTTCGACACGACCGACCAGCTCGACGACCGCGTCCGCCGGGCCGACGCCGTCTTCGCGCTGGCGTTCGAGCTGGGGACGCGCCTGGTGCTGGCGAACGTCGGCCCCGTCCCGGCCGAGGACGACGCCCCCCGCCGCGAGACATTCCTCGGCGCGTTGGGCAGCCTCGCCAACCGGGCCGACCATCGCGGCGTCCGGCTGGCGATCGAGACCGGCAACGAGCCCCCCGCGACGCTCCTGGCGTTCCTCGACGGCCTGGCCCACCCCGGGCTGGCGGCGAGCATCGACCCGCCAAACCTCCTCCGCGCCGGGGTCGACCCGGTGGCCGCCGCGACCGAGCTGCGCGCCTGGGTCGCGCACGCCTACGCGGGGGATCCGATCGGCGGCACGTTCGTCGCCCGCAATCCCCGGGGCGTCGGCTTCCCGCCGGGCGCCCTCGACTGGGAGGAGTACGTCGGGGCGCTGGAGGAGATCGCCTACCACGGCTTCCTCACCGTCTGGCCCGAGCCGCCCGCCGACCCCGCGCGGCAGTTCCAGGCCGTCGCCGACCGCGTCGCGCGGATCTCCTGAGTCTGGCCCGACGCCCCCCGCCCCGCTACGATGGGCCTCGCGGGGGCGAGCCTGGCCCCGCCGAACACGACCGGGAAGAGAGCGACCATGACCGAGAACGCACCGACGGCCGCCTGGGTCCCGCTGCCCCCTCGCGAGCGCCGGGTGGTGGGCGTGCTGGCCGAGAAGGCCAAGACCACCCCCGAGTACTACCCGCTGACCATCGCCGCGACCGTCACCGGCTGCAACCAGAAGTCCAACCGCGACCCCGTCGTCGACTACGACGCCGACGACGTGGAGGACACGCTCCACTCCCTGCGCAAGAAGGGGGCCACGGTGATGGTCGAGGGGGGCGGTCGCGTCCCCCGCTGGAAGCACACGCTCTACGAGTGGCTGAAGGTCAGCAAGGTGGAGCTGGCCATCGTGACCGAGCTGCTCCTGCGCGGCCCCCAGACCGAGGGGGATCTTCGCGCCCGCGCCAGCCGCATGGAGCCCCTGCCCGACCTCGCCACGCTCCAGGCCCAACTGGAAGCCCTGGCGAGCCGGGACCTGGTGGTCTACCTCTCCCCCCCGGGGCAGCGGCGAGGGGTAGTGGTAACCCACAACCTCTACCCCCCCGAGGAGCTTGAGAAGGTCCGCCAGGCGTTCGCCGACGCCGCCCCGCTCGACGACGAGCCCGCGCCCCGCGCCGTGACGCGACGGGCGGAATCGGCCGCCGCGGCCTCCGCCCCGCCGGCCTGGCGCGAGGAGGTCTCCGCCCTCCGCGCCGAGGTCCAGGAGCTGCGCGGCAAGGTCGACGCCCTGGCCGACGACCTGCGCGAACTCCGGACCTCCCTCGGAGCCTGACCGAATGAGCACGACCGAAGCCGACCCGGATCAGCCCTCGCCCGAGATCCTCCAGCCCTACGCCGAGCCCCCCGCGGCGGAGCCCGCCGCCGAGCCGCCCCCCCCGCCCCCGCGGCCCGGCCGCGCGCTCGTCGCCCTGATCCCCGACGCCGGCCGCGAGCCCTCGCCGGGGACGACCGACGCCCAGGCCCAGGCCGTCTGGTGCGCCGTCACCGCGCTCTGGCATCCCTCGCTGCTGACCGGCGCCGCCGCCCTCCCCCGGATCGAGTCGATCGCCGCCCCCACGCCCCCCGAGGCCCACGAGGTCCGGCTGGTCGTCGGCGGGATGCGCGACCGGCTCCCTTCCGGGTACGCCACCCAGGCCGAGGACGCCGGCGCGGTGCTGCTGGAATCCGGCCCCGACCGCGACGCCACCGTCCGCGAGATCCGCGAGCGCCTGGGCGTCCACGAGCCCGAGACCCCGCCGGGCGCCGACGACTTCCTCGCCCTCGGCATGGCGCGCTGGATGGTCCGCGACCTCACCTCGTCGATGGGCCGCGCCGAGGCGCTGAAGGAAGACGCCCTGGCCCGCGAGGCCCTCGCCGCGGCCGACGCCTGGGCCAAGGGGGACGCCGTGGCCGTCGCCAGCCGGCTCAAGTCGGCGTTCGAGATCCTGACCCAGGCCCGCGAGGCCGTCTACTCGGTCGACGCCTACCTCGTCGACCTCTGCCTGCTCGACCCCGCGCTGCCGGCCGGGGGGATCGCCGCCATGCTGGCGACCCCCGTCCCGTTCACGTTCCTCGCCCAGGCGAGGGCGATCGAGGCGCAGGCGAAGCTCGACCCCGAAGCGATGCCCCGGCTCGGCCAGGCGATCACCGACGGCTGGGTCGACGTCGTCGGCGGGACGTACGACGAGGCCGAGGATCCGCTCCTCCCGATCGAGTCGACCCTCTGGCAGTTCCGCCGGGGGGGCGAGGTCTACCGCGAGCACCTGGAAGAGCGCAACGTCGAGACCTACGCGCGCCGCCGCTTCGGCCTCTGGCCGCAGGTCCCCATGCTCGCCAGGCGCTCGGGCTACCGCTTCGCCCTCCACCTGGGGCTCGACGCCGGCCGGTTCCCGATCCGTCGCGAGCCCAAGCGGATCTGGGAGAGCCCCGAGGGGTCCAGCGTGGAGACGATGTTCCGCCTCCCGATGGCCGCCGACCGCCCCTCGCAGGGGCCGATGTTCCCCTGGAAGCTGGCCGCGACCATGCGGACCGACACGGTCGCCACGCTGCCGCTGGTGCACTGGCCGTCGCCCGTCGCGTCCTGGTACGTCGACCTCCGGCGCGTCTCCACCCACTCCCCCGTCTTCGGCCGCTGGGCCACCGTCAACGACTACTTCCAGCTCACCGACCGCCCCTACGAGACCTTCCGGCCCGAGCCCGACGAATACGTCTCCCCTTATCTCTCGCAGGCCGCCGCGAGCCGCGACGAGGCGCCGATCTCCCGCTTCCCCGACCATCACCGCCTGCGGGCGCGGCTGGAATCGGCCCGATGGCTCCGCTCGATGGCGAAGGGCGTGGCGCTGTCGAAGCCTGAAGCGGCGCTCGACGCGGAGGCCGACCAGGCCGAACGCGTCGCGATCGAGGAGGCGGAGGCCGCCATCGAGACCCGCCGGCACGACGAGGCGGCCTCCCTGGTGGACGCCCTGGAGTCCGGCTGGGCCGCCGAGCTGGCCGCCGCGATCTCCGGCGAGTCGACGGACGGCGTCCGCCCCGGCTACCTGGTGTTCAACCCGATCGCCGTGCCGCGCAAGGTCGCCGTCGTCCTACCAGACGCCTCGGCCGACCTGCGGCCGGAAGGCGCGCTCGTCGCCGCCCAGCTCACCGACGAGGGGGTCGTCGCGGTCATCGACCTGCCGGCCTTCGGCTTCGCCTGGATCCCCCGCGAGACCGCCGTCGACCTCCCGCCGGCCGAGTCCGGGGGCGTCTCCGCGACCGGCCGGGTCATCAAGAACGAGATGATCGAGGTCGAGTTCGACGACGCCACCGGCGGCATTCGCGGCATCATGGCGGTCGGCGAATCGACCGCCCGCCTCGCCCAGCAGACGGTCATGACCGGCCTGAAGGGCCCCCAGGGCGAGGCCGATTCCTCCAGGATGAGGCGCGAGCGGTTCGAGGTCGAGTTCGCCGGCCCGGCGCTGGCGCAGGCGGTCTCCACGTCGGCCCTCGTCGATTACGCCGGGACGGTCCTCGCGCGGGTCGAGCTGCGCTGCCGGCTCTGGGTCGGCCGCCCGATCGCCGAGCTGGAGCTGACCGTCCGCGACCTGGATCCGACGTGGGCCGACTGGGCCGCGCGATCCGACCCCTGGTCGCACCGCCTGGCGTTCCGCTGGGCCTGGCCCGACGCCACCTCGATGCTACGCCGGCTGGCGTTCCTCTCGCCCGAATCGACGCAGGCCGAGAGGCCCGAGACCCCCGACGCGATCGACGTCTCCACCCGTCGCCAGCGCGCCGCCATGCTGTTCGGCGGCCTGCCGTACCACGCGAAGGCCGGCGCGCGGATGCTCGACACCGTGCTGATCGCCGGTTCCGAGGAGGGCCGGACGTTCCGCCTGGCCGTGACGCTCGACTCCGAGCATCCCCACCGCCAGGCGCATGACGTGGTCACCCCGGCGGTGGTCGTCCCGACCGAGGCCGGCCCGCCGCCGATGGGGAATCGCGGCTGGCTGACGCGGATCGACAGCCAGGCGGTCGCCGTGACTCACGTCGGCTTCCTGGCCGAGACCTACGACGGCCGGGGCTGGGGGCTCGACCTCCACCTGGTGGAGACGGCCGGCTATCACGCCCGCTGCCGCGTCCAGTTCTTCCGCAACCCGACCTGGGCCCGCCAGTACGACCTCCAGGGCGAGCCCATCGGCGACCTCTCCGTCGACGGCGACGCCGTCTGGCTCGACCTCATGGCCGGCGAGCTGTTCCGCGTGGTCGTCGCCTTCGGGTGACATGCAGCGACGACGAGCTTCCCCCCTCCCGCGCCGGGAGGGGGGACGAGGCCGCTCGTCACTTGGCGACTTCGAGCGACTTGACCATCGCGTCGAAGTCGTCGGCGAGGCCCTTCATGGTCTTGTCCGGGCCGACCATGCGGATGAAGTACCCGGCGTCGTCGGTCAGGAGGATGGCCCCCAGGAGGCGGGCGCCCGGGCGGTCGGGCTCGGCGGGGAGGCCGGGGAACCGCGAGGGGTGATAGTGGCCCGAGGTCTCGCAGCGGGTCGCCTCGCCCGACTTCGACGCGACCTTCCTGGTCTCCATCTTCGGGGCCTTGCCGTCCTCGTCCTTGAACATGTTCCGCCAGCGATTGATGTTGTCGTCGACGCCGCCGGCGCCGCCGGGGAAGACGAAGACGACCATCTCGGCCGGGTAATCGTCCCCCTCGGCCGGCTTCACCTTGAGCTGCGCGGCGCGCATCTGCGAGGTGGACCCGACCTTCTCCCACGTCGCGGGGACCTGGAGCTTCAGCCCGCGGGCCTCGATGGTCTGGGTCTCGGTCTTGGCCTCCTGGGCGTGCAGATCCGCGCCCAGCAGGGTCGCGATGGCGGCCAGGGGGGCGGCGAAACGAGCGGCTTTCATGTGTACGCCTCGGGTTCCTCGGGCCGGGGCGCCGTTGCGACGCCCCGGAGATGCGAATACGCTGGCCCTGGCCGTCGGTTCTCTCGATCGATCCCCGCCAGTCGCCAAGGAGCGCGCCATGACTCGACCCGCGATCGCCCGGTGCCTCGCCTTCCTGATCCTCGCCGGCCTGGGGACCACCCCGGCGTCGGCCCAGAGGAAGGCCCCGGACGGCGCCAAGGTCTTGCTCCTCTCCGGGGGCCAGCGGCAGCACCACGGCTATCGCGATCAGGCATTCTACCTGAGCAACGTCCTGGAGGACACCGGCCGCCACGAGGTCACCATCAGCGAGGACGCCGCCCTGCTGGAGACCCCCGCGCTGGCGAAGTACGACCTGATCGTCGCCATCGCCGACCGTCGCGACCCCGAGTTCAAGCTGACGCAATCCCAGCAGAAGGCC
Source organism: Paludisphaera sp. (assembly GCF_037189885.1). NCBI lineage: Bacteria > Pseudomonadati > Planctomycetota > Planctomycetia > Isosphaerales > Isosphaeraceae > Paludisphaera > Paludisphaera sp. The sequence continues at coordinate 70,165 of NZ_JBBCIR010000010.1, read as the reverse complement.
CTGTTCGACTACGTCCGCGGCGGCGGCGGCTACGTCTCCATCCACGGCGCCGACAACGCCGCGGCCGACTGGGATCCCGAGTTCCGCAAGATGCTCGGCGCGGTCTTCTCCCACTTCGGCCTGCCCGACGGCAAGGTCCGCAAGGGGGAGTTCACCGTCCGCGTCGTCGACCCGGACAGCCCCGTGACCGCCGGCCTCTCCGACTTTCCGGTCAAGGACGAGCTCTACTACCACCTCCAGATCGAGCCCGACGTGAAGCCGCTGGCCGTGGTCGACTTCGAGGGCGTCGAATGGCCGGTCGCCTGGACGCGGACTTACGGCGAGGGGCGGGTGTTCCACACCGTCTTCGGCCATCGCGACTTCGGCCCCGACAAGCCCGACCCGCTCCGCGACCCCAACTTCGGCAAGCTGGTCCTCCAGGGGATCGACTGGGTGGCGGAGGGGGCCCGGCGCGCCGGAGGGACCAACTGATCGTCGGATCGACGCGCCAACCTCGGAGGCCCTGCCCATAAGAGCCTGGCTCGAAAGCGTCGCGCGGGCCGCCGCGTCCAGCTCGCGGCTCGCGGTCGGGCTCGCCCTGACGGCGACGGCCCTCGTGGCGTGCGTCGCGTTGCTCGCCGCCTGGCACGGCCCGGCCTCGGCGGCGGCCGCGAAGCTCCGGCGAGTCATTCGTTATCACGAGCACATGGTCGCCGAGGCGAGGGTCGTCGCCGACAACCGGCTCGGCATGACCGGCATCGCCCTGGTAGGCGCGGCGGGTCATCTCGGGCGAGCCATGATGTACTGCTACCCGCCCCTTGCGTGGCTCTGCTCCACGGAGGGCCCCGCCATGCAGCCGCGGAAGGCCGGCGCGTCGCGGGACCAGGCGGGGGGAATCCCGACGACGCGGATGTCGGTCCATGAAGCCGGGTATTGCCTGCGGAGAGCGGCTGGCGAAGTCCGGTCTTCCCTGGAACAGTTCCGGTACGCGCTGGCGTATCGGCGAGATGGCATCTGGCACGATCAGCTCTCGCGATATTACCGGGCCGCCTCCGCGTTCCACGGCCGTCTCCTCGCGTCCAGGGCCGACCGGCTCCCGCGGTCGGCCCCGGAACTGGCCGTCCTCCGAGAGGGGCTGGATCGGACCCATCGGGCTCTGTTCGGTACCGGGGCCGATCTGGCGGCCGAGCCGCTCCGGAGTCTCATCCCGGGATGGGAGCCGATCTTCCCCGGCGGCGGCCTCCCGGAAGTGACCCGGCTGGAAGGGGATCGTTACTGACGTCCGGCCCGCGAAGCCATGGGCGGTTACGACGGGTGGCATGGACCGCCGAGCCCGCCAGGCGGAGGGCCCGACGGGGGAGCCGCGTCTGGCCGCGCCCCCATGCGGCGACCTCGCGGCTCGCCGCGGTCGGCCGGTCCTCCAGCGAATCGGGCGGGTCGCCGAAAAGAAGTGAATCGGCCCGCGTGTTGCGGCTAGACTGGCCGCCGACGCCCGCGTCGTCATCGTCCGATCACCCCTTACGGAGGAACGAGCCGTGGAAGCCATCGACCCGACGATCTCGCGGCGGGATTTCGTCCGCGCGGGCGCCCTGATGGGGGGCGCGGCGCTCGTCCCCCCCACCCCCGGCCGGGCCGACGACGCGCCCGCGCCCGTCGAGCAGGTGACCCTGGGCCGCACCGGCGCGAAGGTCTCGCGGCTGGGCATCGGCTGCGCCCACTTCGGCCGCGACCGCGTGACGGCCGACGACGTCGGCGAGACGATCCTCCGCGCGCTGGAGCTGGGGGTGAACTACCTCGACACCGCCCGGAGCTACGGCACCGCCGAGGAGAAGATGGGGCCGACGGTCAAGGAGGTCCGCGACAAGGTCTTCCTCGTCACCAAGGTCCACGACTCCACCTACGACGGGGCCTGGAAGTCGCTGCGCGAAAGCCTCAAGCACCTCCAGACCGACCACGTGGACCTCGTCCACTTGCACAATTTCGGCGACGCCGAGATGTGGGGTGACGACGCGACGGTCTTCGGCGACAAGGGGGCGATGGGCGCGCTCCGCGAGGCCAAGAAGCAGGGCCTCGTCCGCTTCATCGGCGCCAGCGGCCACCTGCACCCCACCCGGTTCCACCGCGTGATGGACTCCGGCGAGATCGACGTCCTGATGAACGCCGTCAACTTCATCGTCCGCCACACCTACGACTTCGAGCACAAGGTCTGGGCCCGCGCCCAGACGCTGAACCTCGGCCTGGTGGCGATGAAGGTCCTGGGAGGCGTGGGGCGGGGAGAGAAAGGCTTCAAGATGGACGACGAGCACTACGAGCGCGCCGTCCGCTACGCCATGTCGATCCCGGGCCTCGCCGTGGCCGTGATCGGCCTGGAGAACGTCGCCGAGCTGGAGAAGGCCGTCGCCGCCGTCTCCCGCGCGAAGCCGTTCACCCCCGAGGAGGAGCAGGAGGTCGCGCGCCTGGGCCTCCAGCTCGCGGCCAGTCCCGAATGGAAGGCCGCCTACGGCAACCCGCTGACCTGACCGGCCGCCGAACCCCTCCGCCGACCGGGCGCGCCTCGCGATATCGCGGGCGCGCCCGACGCGACGGCCTCTCCGGGCGGAGGAGCCCAAGAGAGTTGGCTTCGTTCGCGCGCTGCGCCTCCCCGCCATGCCGCACCTAATCCTTTACCCCGAATGATTTGCGGCGAAAACACGTTGGCTTCGTTCGTCGTCTTCGAAGCATTTTCTCGCTCGTCGCCTCGCCCATGGGTCGAGGCGACGGGGCTCGTTTCCCCCGCCAGGAGCAAGGCGGCTCGCTGGCCGCGGGCGCTCGCTCGGTGTCGGGCGATCGTCTCCGGCGGCCCTCGCCTCTCGCCGTTGAACTGCTTGCAAATTGTCAAGGAGCGCCGATACCGAACGCCTGCATGGTCCGCGGTCGGTCCCGCGAGATTTCAGGAAACCGGTAAAAATTCATCGGCCGCGAGGAGTCGACCCTGGACGCCCCCGACCTGGGCGACTGGCGCGCCGGGCCGCTCGATCAGTCTCCGGACACGACCCCCGCGGAATCTGAACCGTCAGGACTCGAACCCTTGGCCGACGCTCACGGAGCCGCGGTCGGACGCGGACCACTTCGTCGGCGCGATCCGCGAGTGGCACCGAGTCGGGCGATGATCGTCGACGTGGACCTCAAGCGCCCGATCTAGCCTCCCCCGGCCAGGGGGGCCGGTGAAGCTCACGCCGAAGGCGCGCCGAGGTTCAATCGCCCAGGGCCTCCGCCATCAGGCGAGCGATCGCGCGGGAGTCGTCGTCGCCTCCCGCCTCCAGCGCCCGGGTCACCTTGCGTCGACGCTCTTCCGGGTGGTTCTGGCTCAACTTCGCGGCGCCCTCCAGGCGGGCGATCTCGATCTCGAAGCCGACGATCGCCCCGAGCATCTTCTCGACTTCGGGGTCGTCCTCGTCGTAAACCCAGGGCCGCGGCCTGGGGGACTCGTAGGCCTCGACGACGCGGCGCAGGATGTCGCGGAGCCCGTCCCGGTCCTCGACGAGTCGCAGCGAGCCGTGGGCGTGCACCACGACGTAGTTCCAGGTCGGCACGGTCCCGGGGGTCTCGTACTAGGTCGGCGAGATGTAGGCGTGCGGGCCGCAGAAGACGGCCAGGGCCTCCCCCTCGACGTCCCTCCACTGCCGGTTGGCTCGGGCCATGTGGCCGAGGAGCCGGCCGTGGGGCCCGGCCTCGGCGTCGAGCACGAGCGGCAGGTGGGTCGCGGCCATGCCGCCGCCCCCGCGCGTCACGAGGGTCGCGAAGCCGTGCCGCCTCATGAACTCGCGGAGGGCCGCCGGTTCGTCCATCCGGAACGAGGCGGGGACGTACATATCACGACTCCCATCGATGTCGTCGCGACCGGCCCCGGCGCATCGCCGGGGCCGGCCGTCGCGGGTCAGTCGGTCACCTCCAGGCGGATCTCGTCGGAGTTCCCCTGGAGTTCGGGGGCGTACATCGCCGCCCCGCGAGCGGGGAGGGCGTGGAAGCGGCCCGGGATCTCGGCGCGGAGGCGGTAGGAGACGCCGTGCTTGCCGCGGGCCAGCCGCGTGACGAAGAACGACACGCGCTCGTCGCGGAACTCGACGTAGGCGCCCAGGTCGTTGCCATTGTAGCCGCTGCGGACCTCGACGGGCTCGAAGCCGGCGGCCTTGAGATCCTCGAAGACGAGGTACTCGTAATCGTTCTTGCTCTCGATCTCCAGCTCGACCTCGACCAGTTCGCCGCTCTTGAGCGACGCGCCGTCGGCCAGCGGCTCGCGGCGGTACTTCTCCACCCGCTGGCCGATCGCCTGGCCGCGCCCGCCGGGGACGTCCGCCGACTTGTCGTCGCGGATCAGGCGGTAAACCTTGCGGTCGACCTTCACCTCGAGCCCGGCGCGGCCGATGGGATCCTCGAGCGTGAAGTTGGTGAGGTAGGTATTGAAGTAGAGCGGGCCCGTCCCCTTCTTCGTGAAGGTGATCGAGTGCTCGCCCGAATCCAGCTCATCCCCCTCCAGGACCAGCGACGCGTCGAAGCTGAACAGGTTCTCCGGGGTGATGGTCACCTCCTTGCGGACCTTGCCGTCGACGGCGATCGCCAGCGACATGTTCGGCCGGTCCTCGCCGCTGGCCTTGAGGTAGTCGGACAGGGCCTCGATGTTGTAGGCGGTGTCGCGGGTGGAGCGCCAGTAGGCGCCGTTCTGCCGGTTGTTGAGGATGTACTTCGCCAGCCGGGAGGCCACCCGGCCCCTGGGGTCGGTCGCCGAGAGGAGCTTAAGGTAAAAGGCGTCGGTCTCGGTGTCCGACCCGTACCAGCACCACCAGTAGCCCTCGTTCGGCAGCTTGAGCCGGGCCGTCTGGTTCTCCTCGTCCTCGACGACGTACTGCGAGACGTTGCGCAGCACGCCGGCGAGCTTGTCCGCCTCGCCGAAACGGTGGAGGCCCAAACCGTACATGCACTTCGCCTGCACCGAGAGCCCCGGGCGGTCGCGCTCCAGGTACTCCAGCATGCCGGGGACGCGCGCGTCGGAGTCGGCCAGGATCATGAAGATCATGGCGTCGACCTCGTCGACCCGCGTCTTGTAGGGCTTGGTCTCGGTCTCGCCGTTCTTGAGCAGCCGCACCTGCTCGGCCTGATGGTTCGTCAGCCAGGCGAGGCCGCGCTCCAGCATCCCTTCCGGCAGGGCCAGGTCGTTGCGGCGGGCGATCTGGAGCCCGTGGACGATCAGCGCCGTGGTGTGCGGGTACGACTTCTCGCCGAAGCCCGAGAACCAGCCCCAGCCGCCGTCGGACAGCTGCATCTCGGCCAGGCGGTCGATCCCCGCGCGGGCCATCTTCGTCACCTCGTCCCTGTCGAAGACCGGGTTGCGATGCCCCGGCTTCCCCTCGGGGACCAGCGGCCGGTTCGGGCCGATTTGCTGGGCGTTGAGGTTCGTGTGCGCCGCGCGGATCGCCTCCAGGTCGACCCCCATGTCGATGAGGATCTTCTGGGTGATGACCGTCGGCAGGAAGCGATTGAGGGTCTGCTCGGTGCAGCCGTACGGGTAATCGGCCAGGTACGGCAGGGCGTCCACGAGCGCCCCGGCGAGGGTCGGCGAGTAGCGGATTTCGAGCCGCGTCTGCTCGGGCCGACGCTCCGCGGGAACCTTGATCGCGACGGTCGCCTCGGTCTCGTCGGGCCGGATCGCGCCGGCGATCGCCTCCAGCTTGAGCATGCCGTGGACGTAGGCCGGGAACGTCATCTGGGCGGCGTCGGAGTCGGTGTCGGCGACGGCCTTCATGCGGACGACGGCCTGGCCTTCATGGGCCACCTTCACGCGCCAGTCGACGCGGGCCTCGCCACCGGCGGCCAGCTCGATCGCCCTCGACGTCTCCTCCATCGGCTCCAGGACGCTCCCGTCCAGCTCCAGGGAGACCTGGACCGACTTCGCCTCCTTGAGCTTGCTGTGCACGACGGCCGAGAGGACGACCTCGTCCTTCTGCACGAAGAACCGGGGGGCCTGGAGCCGGACGAGGAGGTCCTTCGACGTGACGAACTCCCCTTCGGCCTGGCCGACGCGCGTGCCGGGGCCCATCGTCCACGACCGGACCTTCCAGGTCGTCAGGCTGTCGGGGACGGGGAATTCGACCTCGGCGGTCCCGTCGGGCCCGGCCTCGATCGCCGCGGCCCAGAAGGCGGTGTCGGCGAAGTTGGTCCGGACCACCGGCGCCGGGCCCTCGTCGGGTCCGACGCCTCCGGCGTTGTCGAAGGCCACCGCCATCTTGCGCTCGACTCCCCGGCCTTCCATCGGCGCGGCGGCGGCGGGCGCGCCCATCATCGCCATCGGGGCGGCGTCACGCGCCATGAAGGCCCCTTCCGCCATCATGCCGCCCATGCCCCCCATGCCACCGCCCATGCCTCCCATACCGGCCATCATGCCGCCGCGCCCCGGGGCCATGCCGCCGCCGAAGACGCCGAGGGGCTCCATGGGGGTCTCGCCCGGTTCGAGCAGGTTGAAGAAGTTCCGCGACAGGCTCGACTCGGTCGACGGGTGGTGGCCCCGCCTCCACTTCCAGAAGGCGTCGCGGATGTCCGGGACGTTCGAGCCGCCGGAGATGTACTCGACGGCCTTGTCGTACACCGTCAGCGCGGTCGAGCCGACGAACGGCTTGCCGTCGGGGCCGGTCAGCTTGAGGGAGAGCTTCGCCTTCTCGCCGGGCTTGTAGGTGGCTTGCGAGGGCTCCACCTTCACGTCGACGATCCGCGACTCCGGCGGCACCGCGACGTCGCGCGCCTGCTCGCGCAGCCTGCCGTCGGAGACCGTGATCGCCTCGACGAACAGGTTGGGCATGTCGGCCGCCGCGACGTCCACCTCCACCGTCGTCGACTTCCCCTTCACGCGGATCGTCCTGGGCGCGGGGTAGACGCCGTTCGACGGCCGCACGAACAGCAGGATGGTGGAGTCCGTCCGCTCGGTGTTGATCTGGAGGCGGACCTTGTCCCCCGGCCGATACTCCTTCCTGTCGGGGATCACTTCCAGGTCGCCGAACCGGAACGAGGCACCGTCGAAGCCCTGGCCGGCGACCGTCACGAGGTATCCCCCCTCGATCCGGTGCCCCTTGCCGTCGTCGACCACGGCCGAGATCCGGTACTGGCCGGGCTGGGCGGCCTTGATGGGCTGCTCGGCGCGGCCGTCGGCGTCGAGCTTCAGCGGCCAGCTCTCGACGGGGGTCTCGATCGGCTTGCCCTGGTCGTCGTAGGTGACCTTCAGGAGCTTCAGCGTCCCCTCGCCCGTCACCGGCTTGCGGTCGAGGGTCTGGGCGCGGATGTCGGCGTTGATGGTGTCGCCGGCCGTGTAGTGGCCGCGATCGACCCACGCATAGACGGCGAACGGCTTGCGCGCGACCAGCACGTCGCCGGAGCCGTCGATGGCCCGCCGCGACTGGTCGGTGACGGTGGCCTGGATCTCGTAGCGATGGTCGCGGTTGGGGTGGGCGGCCTTGGCGAAGGCGGTGTCGATCTCGACCTCCACCTTGCCGTCGGGGCCGATGGGGACCTCGGCGTCGGCGACAACCTCCGGCGGCCCCTCCGGGCGCGGCCACCACCAGGCGATCGGCGCCCGCATCCCCCACGACCGCCAGCCGGGGTACCACGATGCGTCGGACGCGAACCACCAGTAGCCGTTGCCGTACAGCCAGTCCCAGCGGCCGACCGGGAACCAGCGGTCGTCGGCGTATCGGCGCAGCACCTTGTACTTCACCGTCCCGTGGGCCACCGGGCCGCCGAAGTAGTAGTCGGCCCGGATGGTCGCCTTGACCTTCTCGCCGAGCGCCACGGGCTCGCTCGGGGCCTCGACCTTCACCTCGAACTCGGGCTTCTTGTACTCCTCGACGCGGAACGAGCCGCCCCCCCGGTTGACGAAATTGGGCCCCTCCGGCGTGCCGACCGCGAGGAAATACGAGCCCAGCGTCGCGTCCGTCGGCAGCTCGACCTCGCCGTCGACGCCGCCGAGGGCGTCGGCCGTGAAGGTCTTCTCCAGCAGCTTCTCGCCCTTGGGGTTGTTGATCTGGACCTGGACCTGGGCCCCGGCGTAGGGGGAGGCGTCGGGCCCGTCGTAGCGGGCGCGGGCGAGCCACGCCTTGAACTTCACGGCGTGGCCAGGGCGGTAGACCGGGCGGTCGGTGATGACGACGGCCGCGTCCTGCTGGAACACCTGGGGCGCCCGCTCCAGCGGCCAGAGCCCGGAGAACCCCAGGTAGGCGAGGCGGCCGTCGGGCGTGCTGGCGGTCGCCAGCCAGTTGTACCTCGGGCTGCGCGGGTCGGGCCTCTCGGCCGGGACGATCGCCTGGCCGTCGGCATTGGTCCTCGCCTGGCTCTCGACCACGTCCACGGCGAAGTTGTTCCCCTGCCCCACCTGGCGCTGCCGCCAGCCGAACAGGTCCAGCGTCGCCCCGGCGACGGGCGCCCCGGCGCGGGCGTCGGCCGCGAAGTAGAGGTGCTGCTTGTCCAGCGGCTTGCGGACCAGCACCGTGTCGTCGACCCAGACCACCACGCGGCCGACGTTCCCCCCCTCCATCATGGCCGTCAGCAGGTAGGCCCCGGCCTTCTGGAGCGGGGTCGTCACCGTGATCCGGCGCTCGAAGTGGTCGGCCGGCGGGTCGAGATCCAGCTCCCACTTCGCGACGGATTCGCCCATGTACTGACGCTGGTCGAGCGATACGAGTCGCGTGCCGACGTCGTTGACGTCGATCTTCCGCCAGTCCAGCTCCGCGGGCCTGGACCGGATGTAGTCCTTCACGTCCTTCAGCAGCTTGCCGACCAGGATCGCGCGGGCCTCGAACCGGACCTTGCGGCCGTTGCGGAACGTGAAGTCAACGCCCGCCCCCCGGCCGGCGGGGTGCGTGGCGGTCGGCTCGAACCGGCCCCACGGCTTCTCGATCTGCTCGACGCGCGCCTGGTAGTTCTTGTTCGGGTCGCCGAACTTCTCGGCCGCCTGCTTCCAGTAGCCGGCGGCGCGGACGAACTGGCGGCGGTTCTCCAACAGATCCGCCAGCGCCTCGGTCGCCTGCTGGGCCTGGCCGGTCTTCGGGTCGTCGACGACGGACTGGAATATCTCGATGGGGTTGAACTCGTCGGGGAGCGTGAACCGCTTGACCCCGGAGGCCAGCTTGGCGACGGTCTCCTCGTCCTTCAAGGTCTCCAGGCCGTAGATGCTGGTCTCGGGCTCGGGCCCGTCCTCCCCGTCACCGTCGTCCTCCTCCGGCATCGGCCAGAACCGGCCCTGCTGGAGCGTCTGCGTCCCGAACTGGCTCAGGAAGAACTGGCCGAGCGTCATGCGGACGGTGTTGAGCAGCCCGGCGTCGGCCTCGACGGCCTGGGCCAGCGCCCACCGCCAGCGCTCGCCGTCGTTGGCGGCCTTCTCGAACGACCCGGGGACCCGGTAATAGACGGGCGAGCCGTCGGCGTTCACCGGGGCGCCCGTCGATTCCCCCCCCCAGCCGCCCCGCCAACCGCGGAAGCCCTCCTCGTAATCGGGAAGCGCGTCGAGCGCCGTCAGGCTCTGGAACCGCCACTCCTGGCCCCCGACGCGCCCGAACGCCACCGCGCCGGCGAGCGTCTGGAAGAACCGGCCGGCGCGGGCGCGGTCAGGCCCGGCCTTGATGGCGTCCGCCACCCCCGCGAGGATCTGGAGCGCCCGGACGCGGTCGCGTTCGATCGTGTCGACGTACCGCCCCCCCTGGCGACGCTCCCGGCCGCGCGAGAACTCGCCCGCCACCACGAAGCCCTGGTGGGGGACCTGGTTCAGGTAGCACGAGGCGACGGCCACGGCCGTCCGCGCGTCGTCCTTCCGCCCGGCCAACGCCGATTCCAGGAACCCGTCCATCTCGTCGGGCCGTCCCAGGTTGGCGAGGCACTGCAGGCCCAGCGGCAGCGACGCCTCCACCTCCCCGGCATCGGTCGCCGGATCGACCACGAGCGCCCGGTAGGCCTCGTAGGCGTCCTTGAAGTTCCCGTCGTTGTAGAGGGCGTCGGCCTGGGCCTTGTTCCGGGGGGGTTCCTCGGCCGGGAAGGCGAACACGACCGCGCACGTCGCGACCAGCGACGCGGCGGCGAGGGCGAGGAGGGCGACCATGGACGTTCTCATTGTGGCCTCGCGCGAGACGTGGGGGGAGCCGCGGGCCCGGCGCTCCGCGCCGGTACCCGCCATCCTATCGTAGAACGGCGGTCGGCGGCATTTCTTAGTCGCCGACTTCGCCGAACCTCGTTGTGGCGGGCGCGGATCATGGAATACTTCGAGGCCGGGGGGCAAACCGCGACCACCCCCGGGACTTCATTGATGGCCTTCCGTCTCCGACGCGTGCCTTCGCCTCGTTCGTAAGGGACCGCCGCCCGGGGATACTAATCGACGCGGGAGGTGACACCGACTTGCCCGACCCCGACCCCGAGCCCCTGTTCTACCGCTGGCTCGCCGAGCATGGCGACGCCGTCCTGAAGGTCGCCCGCGCCTACACGATCACGGACGAGGATCGCCGGGACCTGGTCCAGGAAATCCTGCTCCAGCTCTGGCGTTCCATGCCGCGATTCGAGGGGCGGGCCGGCGAGTTGACCTGGGTCTACCGCGTGGCGCTGAACACCGCGCTCGGCTGGCGCCGAGGGGAGCGCCGCCGTCGGGCTCGCCAACGACCGTTCCTCGAATTCGAGGACCTCCCGCAAACCGGACCCGACGGCGTCCAGCGCGCGATCCGTCGCGAGGTCGTCGAACGTCTCCACGCCGCGATCCGCCGATTGCCGAAGGCCGACGCCGCGCTCGTGCTGCTCTACCTCGACGACCTGAGCTACCGACAGATCGCGGAAGTGCTGGGGATCTCCGAGGGCAACGTGGGCGTGAAGTTGAACCGCGCTCGGAAGGCCCTGGGCAAGTTGATGGAGGAGGAGTCGCATGGACCCTGACGAGCTGAAACGGGCCTGGCAAACCCAGGCGACCCCGGGATCGGCGAGGGTGGACGCCGGCCTGCTACGCGAGGAACTGCGGCGTCGCCGACGGGCCTTCGCCGCCTCGATCTTCTGGCGCGACGTCCGCGAGGTCGGCGTCTGCCTCCTGCTCATACCGATATGGATCTACCTGGGGCTCTCTCGTTCCCTGCATTGGACGTGGTACCTCATGGTGCCGGCCCTGCTGTGGATCGCCGCCTACCTGCAGGCGGACCGCAAGCGTCCCGCCTGCCCGCCGCCCGAACCGGACGAGCCGCTGCGCCGCCACGTCGAGGCCTCGCTGGAGCAGGTCGAGCGACAGATCCGGCTGCTTCGCGCCGTATTCTGGTGGTACATCTCGCCCATCATCCTGGCGAAGTCGGCCTTCGTGGGGCAGGAGGCATGGCGGGGCCGAGCGGGCGGCTGGTGGATGCTCGTGGCCGTCTCGGAGGTGATGGCCCTCGGGATCGTCGTCGCGTCCTTCGTCTACTGGCTGAACCACTACGCCATCCGCGCGGATCTCGAGCCGCGACGCCGAGAGCTCAAGGCCATGCTCGCGAGCCTTGAGGATGAAAAGCCCGGCGCCGGCGGATGATGGCCGAGAACCCCTCCGGCCCCACGCGGCTCGCCGCCGCGCGCCTTCACTCCTCCGCGAACATGCTTTCGAGCGGGAGCCGGTACGTGAGCGAGCCGTCGACGATCCGGGCCGGTTGCGTGTAGGGATGCTCCTTGACGGACCCCGGGCCGACGATATGCCGCGCGTCCCACGACCGCGATTTCAGGCAGTCGGCGATGAGCGACCGATGGCACCGCCACCAGACGGCCTCGGAGCACATGACGCACGCCCGGCGCGTGGCCGCGATCTCCTCAAGCCGACGGATGGCCTGGCGGAACGCGGGCGTCTCCATGTAATCCGCGTAGGCCCGGAACGAGGGGTGGCGCCAGGCCGTGTTCGGCGAATCCTCCCGGGGCTTGCGCCTGCCGCCAAGCTCGGGGAGGTGGACGTACTCGATCCCGGCGGCGGGGAGGCTCGCCTCCAGGTTCTCCTTCTTGTACTGGGGATGCATCCGCGACCCGGGGAACGCGCGGACGTCCACAAGCGTCTGGATGCCGCTCTCCGCGAGCAGGCCCAGGAACTCGTCCAGCGGTCGGGTGGAGTGGCCGATCGTCCAGACGGCCCTCGGCGTCGAAATTCCTTCATCCATGAGATGCCTCGACCCGCCGAGCGGAAGTATCCCCGTCTTCGCGTCAAACTCCCGCCATCTCGCGACGACGCGCCACGAGCTTACCCCGCAGCAATTGTCGTTCCTCGGCCCGATGGGCGCGCGGCCTGACGATCGGGCGAAAGCCGCTTGCGACCAGCAAGGGTCGGCTGCCGCGGCTGGCGGCGCGAGATCCGCCGACGGGACTCGGCGGCATGGGGGTGGGGGATGCCCGGTCGGCGACGGCGACTTCGACGGCACGCCGTCACACGCGGCCTCCGCGCATTATAATGGCCGGGCCGCTCGACTTCCCGGCGGCGTCTCCATCACCTCCGCCGAGCACCGACGATGCCCTTCCGCCCCCCGCCCCGTCGAGCCCCGCTGGCCCCCGCCCTTGTACTCGCGCTGACGGCGTCGGCGCTCGCCGGCCCGGCGTGGGGGGAGGCCCCCGCCTATCCCGACCATGCGGACCTCCTGGTCGTGCGCGACGCCGCGGGGGGCGAGCGCCCCGTCGAGGGCGCGGCCGACTGGGAGGCGCGACGCGGCCACATCCTGGAGCATCTCCAGGAGGTCATGGGGCCCCTGCCCGGCCCGGAACGGGTCGCGCCGTTGGACGTGAAGGTGATCTCGGAGACGCGCGAGGAGGGGTACATCCGGCGCAAGGTCGAGTATCAAACCGAGCCCGGCGACCGCGTCCCGGCGTGGCTGCTGATCCCCGACGGCCCCGCCGACGCCAGGCGACCGGCGATGCTCTGCCTGCACCAGACGATCGCGATCGGCAAGGACGAGCCCGCCGGCCTGGGTGGGAACAAGGATCTCCACTACGCGAAGGAACTGGCCCTCCGCGGCTACGTCGCCCTCGCGCCGGACTATCCCAACTTCGGCGAGTACAAGCGGGACCCCTACGCGATGGGCTACGCCAGCGCTTCGATGAAAGGGATCTGGAACCACAAGCGGGCCGTCGACCTGCTGGCCTCGCTCCCCGAGGTCGACCCGGAGAGGATCGGCGTCATCGGCCATTCTCTGGGGGGGCACAACGCGATCTTCGTCTCCCTGTTCGAGCCCCGCATCAAGGCCGTGGTCTCCTCGTGCGGCTTCAACGCCTTCCCTTACTATTACGAAGGCAACATCGAGGGGTGGTCGCACAGGGGATACATGCCCCGCCTCAAGGCCGTGTACAACCTGGATTTGAAGAAGGTCCCGTTCGACTTCCCGGAATTGATCGGCGCGCTGGCGCCCCGGCCGTTCTTCACGAATTCGCCGCTACATGACGAGAACTTCGAGGCCGAGGGCGTCCGCGTCTGCATCCGCGCCGCCCGGCCGATCTACGCCCTGCTCCGGGCCGAGGGGGAGCTCATCGCCGAGTACCCGGAGGCGGAACACGCCTTCATCCCGGAGGTCCGGGAGAAGGCGTATGGGTTCCTCGACGCCCGGCTGAAGGCGGGCCGCTGAGCGAATCGGCGGCCAAGTCGGACGCGAGCCGCGATGGGCTCCCGCAACGGCTCCCTCGGAGGGTTCAGTCGGTCAATTCGAAGTTGTGCGTCGCGCCCGACTCGGGGACGTCGACCTTGAGGCCGGAGGTCTCCGGGGAGAGGTACTTCTTGGGGACGAGCGGATCGCCGGTCCCCTGCATGTCCTCGTCCAGGACGACCTTGGCCCGCTTGCCCGTCGGCTTCGCCTTGTCTTCGCCGCGGGAGACGACGGAGACCTGGTAGGGGCCGGGGTAGGCGCCGTCGCCGATGTCGAACGTCCCCAGGCGGTAGTTGCCGGAGGGGTCGATCTCGGAGTCGGCGGCGCGGGTCCCACCCTTCTCGGGGGTGAAGTAGACGCGGCCCTTGGTCACGGGCTGGCCCTTGTAGGTGATGTTGCCCGTGACCGTCACCAGGCCGGGCTCGCCGCCGCAGCCGACGAGCCCCGGCGCGACGGCCAGCATCAGGCCCAGGGCGGCCGTGGTCGCGGCGGCCAGGGCCTTCCTCGACGCGAATCGCATGGATCGTCCCCTCGACCTAATCGGCCGGATCAGTAGGCGTCGGAGCTGACCACCTCGCCGCCGCGACGGCTCCCCAGCGCGTTGTAGGTCCGCTGGTCGACCGACTGCTTGACGAAGCGGACCGAGCCGTCGGCCATGCCGAAGTTGCAGCCGCCGGAATGGAAGCTGGAGAAGCCCCGGCCCGACCAGCTGTTGGCGTTGGCGTAGGTCGGGTCGCGCAGGCAGCGCTGGAGCGTGAAGTTCATCGGCAGGCAGGTGCCGTTCGTCGCGCCGGTGCTGGAATACCAGACGGCGCTGGCGGAGCGCACGACGGAGGCGACCTCGCCGAGGGCGAAGGTGTTGCTCAGGCCGTCGGTGATCGAGGAGATCGTGACGGCGGGGGAGACGCTGCGGTAGTCGAACAGCCCGCGATGGTTCATCCCCGAGCCGTAGGCGCCGGTCGGGGCGGTGCAGTCGGCGGCGGGGGTCTCGGTCGCGCCGCCCGAGGCGTTGCAGCCGCCGCACCCGTACCGGAGGGCCGCGCCGGCGGTGTCGTAGGGGTTGCTCGGGTTGTTGTTGTAGCCGTCGCCGAAGCTGCCGGTGTAGTTGGCCAGCATGCCGTTCTGGCGATTGGTCGCCGGGTTGTCGCGGGTGGCGTCGCCGCCGGCGCAGGCCACGCCGGGCGTGGTCCGGTCGTTGTACAGGCGGTTGGCGTTCGGGTCGGTCGGGCAGAAGAACGAGGCGATGACGATCCGCCTCACGGTGGACATGGAGAGGCAGTCGCAGCTGTCCATGAAATTGATGGCGTTGTACAGGGCCGACTGCTCCAGCTGCGGCAGGATCATCGGCATCCAGCCCCAGCCCTTGCCGTTGGTGCCGAACCCGCCGGCGTAGGGGTAGGCGCCCACCACGTCCACGTAGTTGTGCATCGCCAGGTTGATCTGCTTCAGGTTGTTGACGCATTGCATCCGGCGGGCTGCCTCGCGCGCCGCCTGCACGGCCGGGAGGAGGAGCGCGATCAGCACGGCGATGATGGCGATCACCACCAGCAGCTCGATGAGCGTGAAGCCGGGGCGGCGCGACGGCGCGCCGATAGCGCGCGGAGCGGACGATGAAGGCAACATGACGAACCTCCGCTGACGACGATCGGAAATGAGGAGAGGGAAGCGGCGAGGCGTCCGGGAGAACCCCATCGCGCCGGACCGCCCCCCCGCGGGCGGCCAGCCGCGACCTGGGAGCGGCGGCAAGCGTCCGCGAGGAGCGATGCGTGGTTATTAGTATCCGACGACCCATGGACACGCAAGCGGCCGGTTCAGGGAATTTTTATGTCGCCGATCCGAACGACGACGCCGGCCCGCTCGCCGCGCCACGGGGGCGAGCCCGCGACGACGCGCAACCCCCCGGCCCCCGGGATATTGGGGTTGAACGCGGGGGGCGTCGTGGTATAGTGCGGATGAGTCGATGGAGCCGGATCGCGCGTCGCGCTCTTTCGCATCATGGCGGGTCGGGCTTCGGCCGGGCGACGAATAGGAATGGAAGACGCCTCAACTGGATGAGGACGCCATGGACCGACGCATCCTCGTCGTGGAAGACAGCGAACTCTACCGCCAGCAGCTCGAACAACTGCTGGCCGGCCCCGGGCGGGACGTGATCGTCGTCAACGACGCCACCGCCGCGCTCGAGCTGCTGGTCGAGCGCCCCTTCTCCCTGGTCGTCACCGACCTGAACCTGCCCCGCGTCGGCGGCCTGGACCTGATCCGGGAGATCCGCGCCCGCGACCTCCCCGTCTCGGTCATGGTCGTCGGCGGCGACCCCAGCGTCGAGGCGGCCGTCGAGGCCATCCAGCTCGGCGCGGTCGACTTCGTCCTCAAGCCGATCGAGCGCGACCTCTTCCGCCACCAGGTCGAAAAGGCGCTGAAGGACCGCACGCTGACCGACGAGATCGCGGCCCTGAACGCCAGGCTGCGCCGCCGCCACGCCTATCACGACATGCTGGGGCGCAGCCGCCGGATGTCGGAGGTGTTCGCCAGGGTGGAGCGGGTGGCGTCCTCCCCCTGCACGGTCCTCATCACGGGGGAGACCGGCACCGGCAAGGAGCTGATCGCCAGGGCGCTGCACCAGAGCGACGTGACCCGCAAGCCGGGGGGGAGGCTCGTCGCCGTCAACTGCGCCGCGCTCCCCGAGAACCTCCTGGAGAGCGAGCTGTTCGGCCACGAGCGCGGCGCGTTCACCGGGGCCGACCGCCAGCACATCGGCCGGTTCGAGACGGCGGCCGGCGGCACCCTGTTCCTCGACGAGATCGGCGAGATGCCGATGGGGATGCAGGCCAAGCTCCTCCGCGTCCTCCAGGACGGCCGCTTCGAGCGCGTCGGCGGCCTCGAACCGATCCAGTCCGACTGCCGCGTCCTCGCCGCGACCAACGTGGACCTGGCCGAGGCGGTCGCCGACGGGAGGTTCCGCGGCGACCTGTATTACCGGCTCAACGTCGTCTCGATCGAGGCGCCCCCGCTCCGCGACCGGCTCGACGACGTGCCGATCCTGGTCCACCACTTCCTCCACAAGATGGAGGAACGGGGGCTCCCGGCCCGGACGATGTCCCGGGCCACGCTCTCGCGGCTGCTGCGCTACGACTGGCCCGGCAACGTCCGCGAGCTGGAGCACGCCATCGAGCTGATGGTCCTCACCACCCCCGGCCCGACCATCGAGCCGGAGAACCTCCCCCCGGAGATCGTCCCCCGCCGCGACGAGCCGTTCAGCCTGGAATTCGACCACGAGCGCCCGCTCCAGGAGCTGACCGACGAGCTGACCCGCCGCGTCGAGAAGGTGTACCTGGCCCGCGTCCTGGAGAAGTACAACGGTCGGATCGACCAGTGCGCCGCGCACTGCGGGCTCTCGCGCCGGAGCATCAGCGAGAAGCTGCGCCGCTACCAGATCGACAAGGCCGACTTCAAGCCGGCCAACCGTCGCTCCCGCAAGGCGCCCGCCGACTCGCCCTATGTCGCGGCGTTCGACGTCGCCTGACGCCCCCCGGTTCCTCGCATGGGCCGACCCCGGCCGGTGTCTCCCTGTTGAGAGCCCGGCCCGAGTCGCGTCCGAGGAGCCCAAGATGACGTCGCTAGCCCATCCCGCCGAGATCCAGGACGACGAGACCCTGCTGCGTCGATTCGTCGCCAGGCGCGAGGCCGACGCCTTCGCCGAGCTGGCCCGTCGCCACGCGGGGCTCGTCTACGGGACGTGCCTGCGCGTCACGGGCGACCGCCACGACGCCGAGGAGCTGACGCAGGAGAGCTTCCTCCGCCTGGCGAGCCGCGCGACCACGATCCGCGCCTCGGTCGCCGGCTGGCTGCACGCGACGGCCACCCGGCTTTCGCTCAACGCCGTCCGGGCGCGGGGTCGGCGTCGCGCCCACGAGCGAAAGGCCGTCCGAGAGGAGTTCGACGCCGCCCCCGATCCTTCCCCGTGGCGCGAGGTCGAGCCGGTCCTCGACGAAGCGGTCGACTCCCTGCCGGACGAACTCCGCGAGGCGATCGTCCTGCATTTCCTCCGATCGCTGCCGCAAGCCAAGGTCGCCGCCCGGTTGGGGGTCCACCAGTCGACCGTCTCCCGGCGCGTCTCCGAGGGCCTGCGCCGGCTCCACGAGCGGCTGACGGCTTCCGGCGTCTCGCTCGCCTCCGTCCCCCTGGCCGACGTGCTCGCCGCGGCGGCGAATCCCTCGGGAGTCCCGGATGTCTCCGCGGGCGTCGCCCGCGCGGCCCTCGCGGGGGCCGCCGGGGGAGCGATCGGCGGGGCCGGCGCCGCCTGGGCGAAGCTGAAGGGATTGGCCTTCGCGGCCACGGCCGGGGCGTCCCCCGCGTTCGTTGAGACCGTCGCGGGCATCATCCCGGGGGCGCTGACCGCGGCGGCCTGGGTCGCGTTCCTCGCCTGGTACCAACCCCGCTGGATGGACGACCTGTTCCCCGCCCGCGACGGCCGGAGCCACTACCACGACCCGTTCTATCCCTTCCGACGCTGGACCTGGGAGGTCATGCCCGCCGGCTGGAAGCGGAGGATGGGGATGGGCTTCGCGATCGCCGCGATGTTCTGGATCCAGGCGTGGGCGCTCGGCCAGCCCCGGCCGGGCGGCGGGGGCTTGCCGTTCGTCGGGGTGTGGATCGTTTACGGGCTACTGTCGTTCAGCACGGCGATCCGGATCGCGTGGAAGGCGGTCGGGGCGACGTCGACGATGAAGGCGGAGCCGACCCGCGCGACGGCCCCTTTCGAACCGGGCGAGTTCGAGCAGTCGCTCGGCATGGCCCTCGCCTTGCCGCTGGTCGTGCCGTGCCTGTCGGCGGTGATGCTCCGCGGGGACGACCGGCCGGCGGTCCTCGCGACGATGTTGGTCCCTCTGGTCCTGGGATCGATCTGGGTCTGGGTCGAGTTCGCGCGCAATCTGCGACGGTTCCGACGCGATCGGACGGCACCGATGGCCATCGAATGCCCGCCGGCGCGAGGGACGTGGCCGCGACGGATCTTGCTCGCGGTCATGCTCGGCCTCTCCTTGCTCATGGCGGTCGGCCCGCTGGCCGCCGCGGCGATCGCGAGCGGGAATCCCCAGTACGCCGGGTCTCCGCAAGGCTCGCGGCACCTGGAAGGAGCGCGAGGGATGCAGCCGGCGATGGCCCTGCTGTTCCTGGCGGCGACGATCCGGCCGCTGATGCTGGCGCGATCGTCCATGCCGCGACGGGCCTGGCTGGGCGCGGTCGCGTTCGCGGCGCTCCTGGCGATGATCGACGTGGCGGCCTGCCTCGCCTACCTCGGGTCGCTGATGTTGTCGGGATGATCGCCCAACGCCGCCGCCCCGCGACGTTCCAGCAACCGGGCGAGCCGCTCGCCGACGGATTCCCCCCAGACGCGGCAGCCGAGGGGGGAGAAATGGCCGTCGCCGAGCCTGCCGTTGAACAGGGGGCTCGGCGTGGTCGGCTCGCCCCGGTCGCGGAGGGCGGCCGTCTCGCGGTCGTGGGCCGCGATGAAGTCCTCCATCGGGTCGAAGTAGACGGCAGACTCGGGGAGGATGTCGGGGATGCGGCCGGGGTAGTGGGCCGTCCGACGCGTTCCCTCGATGTGCGCCGCCCACGGGGCGGGGACGACCAGCAGCGGGACGTTCCGCCCGGCGCAGAATGCGGCGATCTTGCCGATCCAGTAGCGGTTCTCCTCCCAGTCCGCCCGGCCTTCGAGCACCTCGAACAGGTCGCCGAAATCGTTGGCGAACAGGCTCAGGACCACGAATCGCGGCGGGAAGCGGTCGGCGTATTCCAGCAGCGTGAAATACTCCTGCTCCGGCGAGTAGCCCAGGTGCCCCGTGTTGAGCACCTCGACCGTCGTCCCGAGGCGATCGGCGAGGTCTCGCTTGAGGCATTCGGCGGGCGTCTGGTCGTCGCCCACGAACAGGCCCTGCATGTAGGAATCGCCCAGGACGACCCCCTTGAGGTCGGCCGACAGGTCGGGCTCCCCCCCGCGCAGGCCCCAGGAGTTCGTCGTCTGGACCGACTCGCGGACGATCGACGCGCCGGCGGCCTCGGCGAGCGCCAGCACTCCCGGCTCGTCGGGGATCGGGAAGTAGGCCAGGACGCCCCCGCTCGCCTTGAGGTTGCGGACCCAGATGGAGCGGAAGTTGGGCCGGAAGCGGTACGATCGGCCCGAGTCGTCGGGCTCGAAGACCGTCGATGGGAGCAGGAGCGCCTTGTCGAAGTTCCCCCACCGCAACAGGGCGTGTTCCGGGTCGAGCCCCGCCGCGCGGACAAGTGCTCGCAGCTTCGCGTCGTAGCCGTCGTAGGCCGCGCGAAGCTTGATCCGCGCCTGCTCCATGTCGAACCGCCGACGCCGACGCCATTCCTCGTCGACCCACGCGCGATCGTCCCCCGACCCGGTCAGCCGCGCGATCCCGCGGCCGACCTTCCCATAAGCCCACGCCGCCGCGTATCGCCCCGGCGCCGTCCCCGCGAGCATCCCGGCCAGCAACAGCGCCGTGACGCCCAGGATGGCCGTCTTGAAGACGCGAGCCAGCCTCTGGGATCGCTCGGCGGATCGGGAGGATGGAGGAGGATTGTCCCGGGAAGATGGCACGGACGCGGCTCTCGGTGGTGGTGGCGCGGCACTCGCGGGGAGCAGGCCGGGGTCCCGTCTCCGGTGGAGGCGACGGCCCTCGTTGACGCTCAGAAGTAGTCGGCGGCGCCCGTCTCGATGTCGACGTGGACGACTACCGGTCCATCGATCATCACGCCGCCGGACGAGCGATCGAACGCGACGCTCCACTTGATGATGTTCTTGCGCTTCTTGTATCCCGGGGCCAGGACGTTGGGCGACGCGCCCAGGCAGGTCCAACCCGCGCCGCCGTCCGCGGCGACGAGCCTCTCGGCGAGGCGGATGGCCTCGCGCTCGGCTTCGACCTTGCTGAAACGCATCATCGGCCTCCGGGTGACATCCTCGCATCCGACGCCCGCGCCGTGCCAGTGGTTCGTCCGCTCATCCGACCTTCCCGCCCTCCCGCGGACGCGCGAACCTCGCTCGCTCCCGTGCTGTCCGAGCGCCTGGCCCCCTGCCCCATGGCCGAGGACTCCCCATGCCCCCGCTCGTCATCCCGACGCCCCGGCTCGACCTGGTCCTCCAGACCCCGGATGAAGTGTTCGCGTGGGTCGAATCGTTGCCGCCCGATGTCCGCGCCGAGGTTTCGCCCGCGTGGGTGGATCGGGTGCGTTCGACGCCGGAAGGCGACCCGTGGTCGCTCGGCTACACCGTGAAGGAGCGGGCCGGCCAGGCCTCGGTCGGCGGCTGTGCGTTCAAGGGGCCGCCGGACTCCGACGGAATGGTCGAGCTGGCCTACGGCATCGACGAGGAATACCAGGGGCGGGGATACGCCACCGAGGCGGCCGCGGCCCTGGCAGAGTTCGCCTTTGCCGACGAGCGGGTCCGGATCGTGAGGGCCCACACGAAGCCGGAGAACGGACCGTCGGCCCGCGTGCTGGAGAAGTGCGGATTCACCAAGCTGGGCGAGGTCGTCGATCCCGAGGATGGGCTGGTGTGGCGATGGGAGCGGAGGCCGGAGGTCGCCGGCGATCCGACGGACGGCCCCGGACGGTAGCAGCCGATGTCGCGGAGACGAAGCTCGAGATCGGCGAAGACACGCGGTTCGCGGCCGCCGAGCAGGTCGAACACCATGTCCCGGTGGACGGGTACCAGCAAGAAAACCTCGCCAGCGATGAGCAGGCATACCCAGACGACCCCGCGGGGCAGTTCGTCGGCCGTCGTCTTGCGTCCCCAGCCGGCCACTCGCTCCACCGCCTGTCCTCGGGCGGCCTGGTCGATCGGCCGAGGCTCCGATGCCCAATGAGGCGCGGCGATCAGCCCGCGCCGATCTCGCCGACGAGCGAGGTCAGTTCCGCGACCCGCGCCGGGTCGATGTCGCCGTCGCGTCGGCCGTTCACGCAGGCCGCGCCGCGCACGGCGACGATGTCGGGGCGGAACGGGGAGATCTCGGCCAGCCGGTCGACGGTCAGGCCGCCGGCCAGGGCGATCGTCGCGTCGCGATCGCGGAAGCCCGCCAGCACGTCGAGGAAGTCCGGCGGCCAGGCGGCGGGCTTCGACTTGTCCCACGTGTCAAACAGGACGCCTCGGAAGGGGAAGGCCGCGCGCAGCAGCGCCGTGGGCGAGGGCGCGCCGGCCGCCTCCCAGTCCGTATAGGCGACGGCGATCCAGCGGACTCGGCCGGCGTCCAGGCGATCGGCCAGCGCCCGCCACTCGTCCTCCCAGTCTGGGCCGACGCCGGCCAGGCCGACCTTAAGGTAGTCGAATTCCGCCAGCGCCCCCGGTGGGACGCCGGGGGGATCGTCGCCCCGCCATTCGGTCAGCTCGCCGAGCGCCGCGCTGAGTTTCACGTCGGCGGGGACGACCTCGCGGACTTGCGCCCAGGCCCCGGAGCAGGCGCGGCCGAGGGGGCCGTGGGCGGGCTCCTTCACGTCGATGATCGACGCCCCGCCGGCCAGGGCGAGGCGGGCCTCGTCGGCCGATCTCACGCTGACGAGCAGGCGGGCCATGCCGTCTCCCCGGGGTTGTCGACGACCTCATAGGCCCGGATGCGATCGAGCCGGAACGACTTCTCGACGGAATCCAGGTGGCACAGGGCGACGAGGTAGGCGATCCCCCCGCGATGGGCGAAGCGCCGGGGCGTGACGCAGCGCGGGGCGGCGCCGCGCGAGCCGCCGGCGTAGGCCATGCGGATCGGCCAGCGCGACTCGACCGCCTCGTCGAGCCGTTCCCATCCGGCGGGGCGGAGGACGGCGCGCGAGCCGTCGCGGATCGGATAGGCGACGGGGTCGCACTCGGCCCAGGCGGGGCCGCCCAGGCGGGGCCACAGATCCATTAAGACCTCCGCGTCCCCCATCGCGCGGTGCCGGGCGCGGGGCCGGATCGAGAGGTGCTCGATCAGGAGGTCCAGCCGATGGCTCCGCAGGTCCGGCAGGGCGGAACGGGCCAGGGCCAGCGTGTCGAGGATCAGGCGGCCGGGGATCGCGATCCCCGCGCGGGCCGCTTCCATCCCCAGGAAGCCCGCGTCGAAGGCCGCGTTGTGGGCGATCAGCGGGGCCGTCGGGAAACGGTCGAGGAAGGCGGCGAATTCGGGGAGGACCTCGGCCGCTCGGGGGGCGTGGGCGAGGTCGACGTCGCGGAGGCCGTTGACGGCGGTGGCCGTCGGCCGCATCGGGCGGTCGGGCCGGATCAGCCGTTCGAACCGCTCCAGCTCCGCGCCGCCGTCGAACGCGATCGCGCCGATCTCGACGACGCGATCGCTCGCGACGTCCAGGCCGGTCGTCTCCAGGTCGATCGCGATGAAGATAGTTTCGGGCATGGGCTCGGGGGGCGCTGGGGTCGGGGCGGCGGGCTCCTCGGGATATGATACGCTCGACGGGGGCGGATCGCATACGCCGGAATGCATCCGAGGGGCCGAGGGGCGAATCGACCATGTTCATCGTCACGACCCGTTCGACCGTCCGGGCCGTCCTGGCGCTGGCCTGCCTCGCGGCCGTCGCCGGCTGCGCGAACGTCGAGGTGTGGCGACGCCCCCTCACCGTGGCCGAGCCTCCCCAACCCTGGCCCCGCCCGGACATGCCCGGGGAACTTGAGGTCGACGAGATCCTGGACCAGCTCCTCGCGCTACACAACCGCGCGCGGAAGGAGAAGCGCCGGCCGAGGCTGTCCGAGAGCCGACGCCTGAGCGAGGCGGCGCAGGCCCACGCCGAGGACATGGCCGAGCGGCGGAAGATGACCCACGCCGGGGCCGACGGGTCGACGATCGCCAATCGGGTCGTCGCGCGGGGCTACAAGTACCGGCGGTGCGGCGAGAACGTCGCGGTGGGGCACTACTCGCCGGAGCTGGTGATGCGCGGATGGCTCACCAGCGCGCCGCACCGGAAGAACATCCTGGGCGGCTACAACCAGATCGGCCTGGGCTACGCGACCGACAAAGACGGCACGCCGTACTGGTGCGTCACATTCGGACTCCCCGCGACCCGCTGATCGGCCGCCGCGCCGGCGATCGTCGGCTATGCTTGCTCGACGACCGCGAAGGAACGCGGAACACAGACCCCGCGCGCGTCGAACCGACGTGAGGACCGAGGACCATGAGTACCCGGAAGGTTTTCGCGATTCTGACGCTGGCGACGCTCGCCCTGGCCGCGTCCGGCTGCCACGGCGCGGGGCGTCGTCGCGCCTCCGTGGTCGAGGACCCGGCCATCGCCGGGCTCGACGCCGAGGACAAGGCGTTCCTGGCCGCCCCGGCCGATCGTGGCGTCACGGTCGTCGACCGGCACCCGATCCTGTACACCCCGCGCGAGTACTGGGACAACGCCGGCGACAACCGCCTCGTGAAGGCCGCCGCCGCGACGTTCGTGGGCGTGCCGGTCGGGATCGTCGGCGAGGTGCGCCAGATCATCGTCGGCCGACCCGCGGCCGTCGTCTCCCCGGCGACCGACATCGAGTATTGACGCGGACGCCCGCGCCCCGGCCGCGCCGGGGCGCGGGCGCGGCGGCGATCAGCGGTCGGGGATGACCTTGATCGAGTTGAACTGCTTGCCTTCCAGCGACTCCAGGAAGGCGCCGCCGCCGGTGGAGACGTGGCTCACCTTGTCGGCGTGGCCGAACTTCTCGACGGCCTCGGCCGACTCGCCGCCGCCGACGGCGGTGACGCCCTGGCCGTCGGCCAGCGCCTGGGCGACGGCCTTGGTCCCGGCGGCGAACGCCTCGACCTCGAACATCCCCATCGGGCCGTTCCAGACGACGGTGCCCGCCTCGCGGACGATCTTCGCGTACTGCTCGATCGTCCTGGGGCCGATGTCCATCCCGAACCAGCCCTCGGGGATGGCCGTGCTTTCGGTGGTCCTGGTCTGGGCGCCGGCCTCGGGCTTGTCGGCGATCAGGTGGTCGACCGGCAGGACGATCTTGTCGCCGGCCTCGTCCAGCAGCTTCCGCGCGACGTCCAGCTTGTCCAGCTCGACGCGGCTCTTGCCGATCTCAACCCCCTGGGCCTTCAGGAAGGTGTAGGTCATTGCGCCGCCGATCAGCAGCTTGTCGACCTGCTTGAGCAGGCTCTCGATGACGAGGATCTTGTCGGACACCTTGGCCCCGCCCATCACCGCGACGTAGGGGTGCTTGGGGTTCTTCAGCAGGGTGTCCAGGATGTTCAGCTCCTTCTCGACGAGGAAGCCGATGGCGCGCCTGTCGGCCGGGAACTGCTCGGGGACGGCGACCATGCTGGCCTCGTCGCGGTGGCAGGTGCCGAAGGCGTCGTTGACGTAGGCGTCGCCGAGGGAGGCGAGGGCCTTGGCGAACTCGGGATCGCCCTTCTTCTCGCCCTTGTTGAAGCGGACGTTCTCCAGGACGAGGACGCCCCCGGGCTGGAGCTCGGAGGCGAGCTTCCGGGCCGAGGGCCCGACGGTGTCGTCGGCCTTGACGACGGGCCTGCCGAGCAGCTCGCCGAGCCTGGCGGCCACCTTGTCCAGCTTGAACGGGGCGTCGGCCTCCGGGTCGCCCCCCTTGGGGCGGCCGAGGTGGCTGATGAGGATCAGCGAGCCGCCGCGGTCGAGCACGTCGTTGAGAGTCGGCAGGGCCGAGCGGATCCGGCGGTCGTCGGCGATCTCCCCGTCCTTGGCCTGGGGCACGTTGAAGTCGACCCGGACGAGGACCTTCTTCCCCTTCACGTCGAGGTCGCGGACGATCTGCTTGGGCATGGGCGTTTCCTGATGGGGGGATAAGGAAAAGGCCCGCTCCGTCGCGGACCCGGCGGGCCGGGGGGCGTCGAAGCGGGCCGTGTGGTCGGGGGCCGGCCTGGCGGCGGGCCCCGTCGTGGGTCGGTCGGTCGGTCGGTCGGCCGGCCGCTCGGATCAGAGGGCGGCCATCTTGGCGATCAGCTCGGCGGTGCGGCTGGAGTAGCCCCACTCGTTGTCGTACCACGAGAGGACCTTGACGAAGTTCCCTTCGAGGACGGTCGTCTGGTCGGGGACGAAGATCGAGGAGTGGGAATTGCCGATGATGTCGCTGGAGACGATCGGGTCGGGGTTGTACTGGAGGATCCCCTTGAGCGGGCCGTCGGCGGCGGCCTTGACCGCGGCGTTCAGCTCGTCCTTGGTGACCGTCTTCTTGAGGATGGCGGTCAGGTCGACGACCGAGCCGTCGGGGACCGGGACCCGCATGGCGAAGCCGGTCAGCTTGCCGTTCAGCTCGGGGATGACCTCGCCGACGGCCTTGGCGGCGCCCGTCTTCGTCGGGATCATGTTGATCGCCGCGGCGCGGGAGCGGTACATGTCGCTGTGGATCTGGTCGGCCACGCGCTGGTCGTTGGTGTAGGCGTGGATCGTCGTCATCAGGCCCTTCTCGATGCCGAAGGCGTCATTGATGACCTTCGCGAGCGGGGCCAGGCAGTTCGTGGTGCAGGAGGCGTTGGAGACGATCCGCGAGTCCTTGTTCAGGACCTGGTCGTTGACGCCCAGGACGACGGTGGCGTCCAGCTTGTCCTTGGCCGGGGCGCTGAGGATGACGCGCTCGGCGCCGGCGTCGATGTGCTTGTGGAGCTGCTCGCGGCTGGTGAAGAAGCCGGTCGACTCCAGGACGATCTGGGCGCCGAGCGACTTCCACGGCAGGTTGGCCGGGTCCTTCTCGGAGGTGATCGCGACGGTCTTGCCGTTGACGACCAGGCCCTTCTCGGCGGCCTCGACGGTCCCGTCGAACCCGCCGTGGACGCTGTCGTACTTCAGCAGGTACGCCAGGTGCTTGGGGTCGGCCAGGTCGTTGATCGCGACGACCTCGAACTGCTCGGGCCGCTGGGCCAGGATGCGGAAGACGAGGCGGCCGATGCGGCCGAAGCCATTGATACCGACGCGGACAGCCATCAAAAATCACTCCTGTACGCCCCACGGGCCGCTCCACGAGGGCGGCTTCTTTCGGGCGTCACAATCGGGCCCATGGAAGGGCGCGGCGACCCGGCGCGCCGCGAGGCCGCCGGGATGGGAGGCCGGGCCCGGGCATGCCCCGGACCCCGGGGGGGCCGATTGGCATCCCCCGGGCCCCTGATTCGACTACTCAATTCGACAGCATTTCGCGGCCTTTGACAAGTTGCTATTCCGCCGCTTCGGCCGCGACGGCGCGGCGGGCCGCCCCGTCGCCGGCCGCCGGCTCGCGCGCCGTGCGGACCCAGTCGGCCGGCTTCCGGCGCGTCCCGATCGTCAGCTTCCACAGCCCGTAGGCCGGCACGTAGGCCAGCACGCCCAGGTATCGCCACGGCACTCCGAAGGCGACGAACGGGCTGAGGGCGTACAGCCCCACGGTCGCGACCGAGAGCGCGCAGGCGCCGATCAGGATCCAGCCGAGCGGCCCGGCCGTCGGGTCGCCCAGCGCGACGAGGGCGGCGACGTTCAGGCCCGTCAGCAGGCCCAGCAGCGTCAGCAGCTTCATCGTCGGCGGGGTCTTCAGCTGCACCAGCGCGACGAGCCGTTCCCGGAGCCCCATCTCGCGGTCGCGGAGGACCTCGCCGAAGAGCCGGCGCTTCACGTCCTTGCGGCCGGCCTCCCAGCGTTGGCGCTGGGCGGCGGCGGCCCGGCCCCCCTTCTCCAGCATGGTCGCCTTGACGGCGGCGTCGGGGACGAACGCCACGTGCTCGCCGGCGCGGTGGACGGTCCAGGAGAACTCGTAGTCCTCCACCAGCCCGTAGGCCCGCCACGGCACGCGCCTGAGGCCGCGGGTGGTGAGGCACATGCCGTTGCCGTTCAGCGGCGACGGCACCCCCAGACGGCCCAGCCCGTAGGGGACGACGCCGTTGACCAGGCTGAAGGCGTAGGTCATCAGCCGCGTGCGCCACGAGGCGTCCGGGTTGGCGACGGTGTCGTAGCACTGGGCCCAGTCGTTCCCCTCGCGGAGCTTGGCGTCGAACTTCCGCAGCAGGTCCGGCGTCGCGAACGTGTCGGCGTCGATGATGACGAGGGCGTCGATCGCGTCGAACCGGCCGGACTCCTGGAGCCGCTCGATCAGGTACTCGATCGCGTAGCCCTTGCTGCGACGGTCGGGCGTGTTCCGGACGAGGACCTCGGCGCCGGCGGCCTCGGCCAGCGCGGCGGTCTCGTCGGTGCAATTGTCGGCGATGACCAGGACGCCGAACAGGCCGGCGGGATACTCCTGGGCGCGGCAGCTCTCGACGGTCCGGGCGATCCCCTCGCGCTCGTCGTGCGCCGGGATGACGATCAGGAAGCGGGTCTCGGGCTCGGGGGGCACGGCGGTCCGCCTCGACCCGGTCATGGCCGAGACCGCGGCGACGAGCAGCAGCGCCAGGAACGGCAGCGCGAGGAGGTTCAGGCCGATGACCAGGATCGCGAACAGGCCGGCGAGCGACATCGAGCGGCGTTCCCCCTGCGAGGCGTGGCGTGGCGTGCGGATCGAGCCGGGAAAGACCGCCCAAGTCTAGCCCGCCGAGGCCCGCCCCGGGAAGACCGGAGCGGGCGGGGGGTTGGGTCAGGCGACGCCCGCGGTGATCTCCGTCAGCGCGTCGAGGACGGTCGCCACGTCGTCGGCCGTGGTGAACGGCGACGGGGAGAGCCGCAGCAGGCCGTCGGGGAACGAGCCCAGGTTGCGGTGGATGTACGGGGCGCAGTGCAGCCCGGGGCGGACGGCGATGTCGAACGACACGTCCAGGATCCCGGCCAGCTCCTGGGGCGAGATCCCCTCGGGCGTGAACAGCGAGAGCGCCCCCGCGTGCCGCGCCGGGTCCCACAGGCCGGCCACGCGCCAGCCCTCGGACCGCTCGGCCCAGTCGACGACCTGCTGGAGCAGGCCGACCTCGTGCTCGCGGAGCGCGTCGAGCCCGCGCTCGGCCACCCAGGCGATCCCCTTCCCCAGCCCGGCCACGCCCAGCACGTTGGGCGAGCCGGCCTCCAGGAAGTAGGGGCGGAGGGTCGGCTGGAACTCGCTGGAGGAGTCGCCGCCGGTCCCCCCCTCGCGCCAGGCGCGGATCACGCCGTCGGCGCGGGGGCCGGCGTAGAGGGCGCCGGTGCCGGTGGGGCCGTAGAGCCCCTTGTGGCCGGGGATCGCCAGGAAGTCGATGGGGGTCGCCTTCAGGTCGATCGGCACGACCCCCGCGGACTGCGCGGCGTCGACCAGGAGCAGAGGGCCGGCCTCGCGGACGGCCTTCGCGATCGCCTCGATCGGCTGGACGGTCCCCAGGACGTTGCTGGCGTGGGTCATGGCGACGAGCTTGGTCTTCGGCGTGATCGCGGCGGCGACGTCCTCGGCCGCGACGTAGCCGTCGCGCGAGACGACCCGCGTGGCCGTGATCTTGCCGGCCTGCTCCAACGCCCGGACGGGGCGGCTGATGGAGTTGTGCTCCAGGTCGGTGATGACGACGTGGTCCCCGTCGTTGACGACCCCCTTGATCGCCATGTTGAGGGCGTCGGTGCAGTTGAGGGTGAACGCCCAGCGCTCGGGGGACTCGCCCCGGAAGAACTGGTTGAGGGCGTGGCGGACCTCGTCCAGCGTCTTCTCGGCCTGCATCGCCATGCGGTGCCCGGCGCGGCCGGGGTTGGCCAGCGAGGTCCGGGCGAAGCGGTCCATCTCCCGATAGACGGCCTCGGGCTTGGGGAAGCTGGTGGCGGCGTTGTCCAGGTAGATCATGGCGGGCTCCGGGGCCCCGGGTCGGGGGGCGGGCGTTCGTGCTGGGAGGGGGAGCGGGGGTCAGGCGCCCACGAACTGGGCGTAGAGGGTCTTGGCCTTGGCGATGTCGTTGGTCCCCTTGATGATCGCCCGGCCGTCGGGGAAGACGGTGAACTCGTAGCCGTCGGCGGCGAACCGCAGCATGAAGGCGTTGTGGCGGACCTCGCCCAGGGGCCGCAGCCGCTCGGCCATCTCGGGGAACTTCAGCGGCTCGGGGCGTCGGCTGGCGACCTGCACGGCGTTACGGCCGCAGAGGGCCGTGGTGTGCGAGCCCGCCTCGCCCTCCAGCCACTCGAACTTGCGGTGCTTGCAGCAGGGGCAATCCACCTTGCCGAGCAGGCCCGAGATCTTGAGCTGGCGGAACGTCCAGTCCCACAGGTCGACCATGATCAGGTCGCGGTTCAGGGCCTCCTTCTTGCCCGCCAGGACCTTGATCGCCTCGACCGCCTCGAACGACGCGATCACGGCGACCGCCGGGCCGAGCACGCCGGCGGTCTCGCAGGTCGGCGTCATGCCCGGCGGCGGCGCGGTCTCGATCACGCAGCGGAGGCACGGGGTCTCGCCGGGGATGATGGTCATCGACTGGCCCTCGGCCCCGATCACACCGCCGAAGATCCAGGGCTTGCCCAGCTTCACCGCCGCGTCGTTGATGAGGTAGCGGGTCTCGAAGTTGTCGGTGCCGTCCAGGATCAGGTCGGCGTCGCCCATCAGGTCCAGCGCGTTGGTGTGGTCAATGTCCGTGACGACGGCCTCGATCTCGATCGCGCTGTTGATCTTGCGGAGCTTCCGCGCGGCGGCCTCGGCCTTGGGGAGGTTGTCGGCCACGTCCTGCTCGTCGAACAGGATCTGGCGCTGGAGGTTGTGGGTCTCGATGAAGTCGCGGTCGATGACCCGGATGAAGCCGACCCCCGCGCGGGCGAGGTGGTTGGCCAGCACGGTCCCCAGCGCGCCGCAGCCGCAGAGCGTGACCCGGCTGTTCATCAGGGCGCGCTGGCCGTCCTCGCCGAGGGCGGGGAAGCGGACCTGGCGCGAGTAGCGGTCGAGCGGGTCGGGCGCGGGCGTCGAGGCGGGGGCGGGCATGTGGGGCTCCGGGGCGTGCTCGGGGCGGCTCGGCTCGTCGGGCTTCGTGCGTGCGTGCGGCTCGGTCGCGGGGCTCAGCCCCCGGCGACGGCCGGGATGATGCTGACCTCGTCCTTCTCGCCGACCGGGGTGTCCAGGTCGTCGAGGTAGCGGACGTCCTCGTTGTTGACGTAGACGTTGACGAACCGCCGGATCTCGGCGCCGTCGAACAGGCGCTCCTGGATCGCCGGGTGCTGGCGGCCGAGGTCGGCCAGGACCTCGCCAACGGTCGCGCCGGCGGCCTCGATCTTGTCGAGCCCCCCGGCCTGGGGGCGGAGCGGGGTGGGGATGCGGACGACTGGCATGGGTGGGTTCCTGGCTGCTGCCTACATATAAAGGATGCGGAGGCCGGCGTTTCTCGCCGGGCCCCCGCCCGTCGCTCAGTTCCACGCGGCGGCGAACGGGGCCTGGTCGAACGCCTCGGCCCCCTGGTCGACTAGCGACTCGAAGTCCTCCAGGGTCGGCTTGATGACGACCGGCCGGGGGAGGCGTTCGACGAGGGCTTCCTGGGTCTTCAGGCCGTTGCCGGTGACGCAGAGGACGGTGGACCCGTCGCGGTCGATCTTGCCTTCCTCGATGAGCTTCCGGGCGACGGCCAGCGTGACGCCGCCGGCGGTCTCGGCCCAGATGCCCTCGGTCTCGGCGAGCAGCCGCATGGCGTCGACGATGGCCTCGTCGGACACGTCCTCGCTCCAGCCGCCGGTCTCGCGGATCAGCTTGGAGGCGAACCAGCCGTCGGCCGGGTCGCCGATGGCCAGGCTCTTGGCGATCGTGTCCGGCTCGCGGATCGGCCTGACCTTGGCCGCGCCGGTCTTCACCGCGTTGGCGATCGGGTTGCAGCCCGCGGCCTGGGCGCCGAACATCTTGGTCGCGACGGGGCCGTCCAGCAGGCCCAGCGATTCCAGCTCCCGGAACGACTTGTGGAGCTTGCCGATCAGGCTGCCGCCGGCCATCGGGGCGACGACGTGGTCGGGCGCGCGCCAGCCGAGGTCCTCGGCGATCTCGAAGCCCATCGTCTTGGAGCCCTCGGCGTAGAACGGCCGGAGGTTCACGTTGACGAAGCCCCAGCCGTAGCGGAAGGCGATCTGCGAGCAGAGCCGGTTGACGTGGTCGTAGTTGCCGCTCACGGCCACGACCTTCGCGCCGTAGATCGTGGCGCCGAGGACCTTCCCCTGCTCCAGGTTCTCCGGGATCAGGACGTAGGCCTCCAGGCCCGCCGCCGCCGCGTTGGCCGCCACGCTGCCCGCGAGGTTCCCGGTCGAAGCGCAGCCGACGGTCTCGAAGCCGAGTTCGACGGCCTTGGAGAGCGCCACGGCGACGACGCGATCCTTGAACGACAGGCTGGGATGGATCACCGCGTCGTTCTTGATGTACAGCTCCGCGACGCCGAGCGCCTTCGCCAGGCGGTCGGCCCGGACCAGCGGGGTGCAGCCGACGTGCCGGCCGACGGTCGGCTCGCCGTCGACGGGGAGCAGCTCGCGATACCGCCACATCGTCCGGGGCCGCGCGGTGATCGTCTCGCGGGAGAACGTCCGGGCGACGGCCTCGTAGTCGTAGGCCACCTCGAGCGGCCCGAAGTCATCGGTGCAGAAGTTGAGCGCCTGGTCCTTGCCGTACAGCTTGCCGCAGAGACGACACTTCAAGCCCGTCACGAGTTCGCCTGACACCGGATCCACCCCCGACCGTGAGTGACGCGACCGAACACGGCGACCCGCGCGACGCGGCGTCGGCCCGTTCCGGGGCGCATCAGTCCAGGGTGTTCGAAGGCGATGAAATGGGTCGGGGACGGGCCTAATGCCGGCGCCGCCGCCGATGACCATCTTATCTGTCCCGTGCGCGCCGTGATGGGCGCCGGGCAGGAGTTAGCACCAGCATCCGCCTCGACGGCGGACCGGTTGCTGTGGCGTCATAGGGCCTTTCCCTCAGCCACTCTGGATAAGATGCGCGCCGAATTGTGAGATGCCACTGTAAGCACCCGTGCCGCCCGTCGTCAAGGGGCCAGGCGGCCGAATCGCCGGGACGCCCGTCGGCCGCCGCTCTTGAGGACTCCCCCGTGGACGAGCCCGAACCTGGCTTCGTTCGTCATCTCGCTCGCCACCCAAAAACGACGCAAGCGTCTCACGCCGCACGAGTTTCGCGAAAATCTACTTGGCTTCGTTCGTCGTTTTTCGAAGTGGTTTTTTCGTGGTCCGCGAGGAGGAGCCAACAGGATGAGGTCGTCGCTATCTATCCCCTCTCGCCTCGGGCAGAGGCATGGCCACGACTTCTCGACCCCGAATTCGGAGAGGAGCCGGCGGGGCGAGATTCCGCAACTCCCGTTGTCTCTACCAGTCGACGATACTCGCTCGGGGGGCTGACGGCCCCACACTCCCTCATCGACGGCTCCACGGACGAGCCCCCCTTCTCCCCTCGTGGGAGAAGGTGCCCCGGAGGGGCGGATGAGGGGGCGCGCCACCGGAATCCTTTCGCGACGTCCCCCTCTCCGGCCTTCGGCCACCTTCTCCCACGAGGGGAGAAGGGCGTGTTCGAGCGGCCGTCGCGGATAAAGCGTCGGGCTGTCAGCCCGGGGAAGAGGGGCGGCGCAACCCACTCTCGGACGAGCGGTCTTCGTTCGGGGACGCCCCTTTGTCCCCAGCCACCGAGTCCGAGTTGTCAAGGAACATGGTCATCGATCAACCCTCATGGTCCGCGGCGGGTGGGGCGGGATTTCAGGTTTCTCGATTTTCTTCCGGACACCACGCGCGGGCGGGGGGCGTCGGCGGGGGGTCGTCCCTTGTCCGGAGGGGCGTCGTGGCTTAAGATCGGTCGCGTGGGCCGCGACGATCCCGCCGGCCCTGGCGCCGGTCCTACTACTTATAGATAGACGGGGCCCGGCCTCCCGCGCCTAGCGGCGCGAGCCGCCCTCGCGAGCGATTCCCCCACCATGATCCCGATCCCCCAGCCGAAATTCACGCCGGGCACGCAGGTTCGCGTGGTCCAGTTCGTCCGCGTCGGGCACCGCCGCTGGAAGACGCACTTCGAAGGCGTCGTCGAGAAGGAAGGCGTCCGGCCGGTCGGCGGCATCGAGATGGGCGGCAAGGCGTCGGCCATCCGCCAGGACACCATCCGGATCCGCAAGGCCGACGGCGAGATCACCGTCGTCGCCCTCGACGAGAACACCGACATCGAAGTCCTGGCCCCGGCCCCGACGGCCGGCTGAGCCCGCGGGCCGCGAGCGAGAGGCGGGGACGGCGATGGTCGCCTACAACTACGTCTTCGTCGGGCTCCTGCTGCTGCTGGCGATCGGCTTCGCGCTGGCGCCCCTGGCGCTCGTGGCGCTGGTCGCCCCGCGGAAGAAGTCGCCGACCAAGGCCGAGGTCTACGAGTGCGGCGTCCGCACCCACGGCGAGACCTGGGTCCGGTTCCGCGTCCAGTACTACATCTACGCGATCATGTTCGTCGTCTTCGACGTCGAGACGGTCTTCCTCTACCCGTGGGCCGCGGCCTACGGATCGCTGGGGTGGTTCGCCCTCGTGGAGATGACGGCCTTCCTCGCCCTCCTGTTCGCCGGCCTGGCCTACGCCTGGGCCAAGGGCGTCCTGCGGTGGGCCTGAGCTGAGCCGCCGTCGAGGCGCGGAGCGGAAAGGGGCGGAGCAAGGTGGACGTCGGGACGGCCCTGATCGCCCAGTCGCATCGCGTCGACCTGAGCCTCTCCACGGCGATCGTCTGGGCGCTCTGGCTGTTCGTCGGCTTCGCGGGTGTCTTCCCGGGCATCGTCGCGTACATGGTCTGGCTGGAGAGGAAGGTAGCCGCCCGGTTCCAGGACCGGATCGGCCCCAACCGGGTCGGGCCGTTCGGCCTGCTCCAGCCGATCGCCGACGCGATCAAGCTGATCATCAAGGAGAGCATCGTCCCGCGCCCGGCCGACGGCCTGATCCACCTGATCGCGCCGGTGCTGGTGCTGGTCTCGGCGTTCCTGTCGCTGGCGGTGGTGCCGTTCGCGGTGGGGCTCGCGCCGATCGACCCGCCGTCGGGGCTGGTCTACCTGATCGCCGTCTCCAGCGTCGGCCCGCTGGGGATCTTCCTGGCCGGGTGGTCCAGCCGCAACAAGTACTCGCTGCTCGGCGCCATGCGGGCGGTGGCGCAACTGGTCTCCTACGAGATCCCCCAGGTGCTGTCGACGATCCCGGTGGCCCTCTGGGCCGGGAGCCTCAGCCTGGTGACGATCTTCGACCATCAGGCGACGTTCGGCTGGAACGCCTTCAACCCGCCGGGGTTCCTGGCGTTCGTGATCTTCCTGATCGCCGGCGCGGCGGAGGTCAACCGGACGCCGTTCGACATCCCGGAGGCGGAGTCCGAGATCATCGCCGGCTATCACACCGAATACTCGGGGATGCGGTTCGGCCTGTTCTTCCTGGCGGAATACCTGAGCGTCTTCGTGGTCGGCTGCGTGGCGACCGTGCTGTTCCTCGGCGGGGGCGCGCCGTTGCCGTTCTCGGCGTTCCCGCGGAACCTGATCGACGGCTCGCTCGGCGGCCTGGTCGCGGCGAACGCGATCCTGCTGACGGTGTTCCTGCTGAAAGTGCTGCTGTTCATCTTCGTGATGTTCTGGGTGCGGGCGACGCTCCCCCGGATGCGGATCGACCGGCTGATGAACTTCGCGTGGAAGTACCTGGTGCCGCTCTGCCTGCTGAACATCCTGCTGGCGGCGGCGTGGTTCGAGGTCGTCGTGCGGCCGGGGCGAGTCGTGGCGTCGCGCTGGGCGACGGGGATGATCGTGCTCGGGATGCTGACGGCGGGGGCCGTGCAGCTCGTCTTCCGGGTCAACCGAAGGCTGGCCGCCGCGGCGCCGATCGACGCCGACTGGCCGACGGTCGGATCGCGGGCGGCGAGGGCGGGCCGCTGAGGCGGCCGTTGCGGCGCGCTCGCCGCGAGGGAGGTTCGACGACGTGGCCAGGTTCCTGTTCCTCGCGATCGCCGCGCTCGGCCTGCTCGCCGCGCTGGGGACGGTCCTCGCCCGCGACCTGGTCCGCGCCGGGCTCCACCTGGTCGCGTTCTTCTTCTGCGTCGCCTGCCTGTTCGTGGTGCTGGAGGCGGAGTTCCTGGCGGCCGCGCAGGTCTTGATCTACATCGGCGCCGTGGCCATCCTGCTGATGTTCGGCATCATGCTCACGCGCAACGCCGCCGGCGGCGAGGCCGACCTCTCCGGCGGCTGGCGCGTCCCCGCCATCCTCGCCGGGCTGGCCGTCTTCGCGGCGCTGGCCTTCGGGATCAACAACACCGTCTCCCCCGCCGGCGCCGGGCCGTGGGCGCGGGTCGTCGAGCGACCGGCGCTGGAGCCGGCCGACGCCGCGTGGAAGGCCGAGCGCTCCCGCGCCATCGACGACATGCCGCGCGTCGTGGGCGAGCAGTTCATGACCCGATACGCCCTGGCCTTCGAGCTGGCCGGCCTGCTCCTCACCGCCGCCCTGGTGGGCGCGGTGGCCCTGGCCCGCGAGGACGAGGCGGCCGACTCGGTCGCCGAGCCGGAGCCCGGCGCCGAGGCGCGTCCCCCCGTCGCCACCTCGCCGCGACCCTCGACCACCACCGCGCCATGAACAACGATATCCCGCTGAGCTGGTTCCTGTACTTCTCGGCCGCGAGCTTCGCGATCGGCCTGACGGGCGTGCTCCTGCGCCGGAACGCCGTGGCGGTACTGATGGCGATCGAGATCATGCTGAACGCGGCGAACGTCAACCTGGTGGCCTTCTGGCGGTACGGCACCCCCGCGGCCGGCTCGGGCCCGATGCCCGGCGTGATCCTGGCCCTGCTGGTCATCACGGTGGCCGCGGCCGAGGTCGCCGTGGGCCTCGGCCTGATCCTGCTCTGCTACCGCCGCTGGCGCGCGGTGGACGTCGACCGCTACGACACCCTGTCGGGCTGACGCCCGCGCGGAAGGACTCATGCCCCCCAACGTCGTCCCGCTGGATCTCCGCGACTTCATCGGCGTCGCCCCGGCCGTCATCCTGGCCGTCTGGGGGCTGGTCGTCATCGGCCTGGACCTGGCCAGGTTCCGACGGCTGGAGCCCGAGGCCCGGCGCGTGGCCTGCGGGCGCGCGACCCTGGCGGGGGTCGGGCTGGCCCTGGGCTCGGCCGTGTTCCTGGCGTGGGTCGACTCGCTCGCGCTTACCGACTCCGGGCGGCTCGTCGCGCTGTTCGGCGAGTCGATGGGCGGCTACCTCGGCCGGACCGACGGGCTGATCTTCCTCGGTACGCTGGCGCGCGGGCTGGCCGTGGACGTCGTGAACGTCCTGCTCCTGGCGCTGCTGGCGATGGTCGTCTGGATGTCGACGGCGTACCGCTTCACCGACGACCTGGGAGAGTACTTCGCGCTGCTGCTCTGGGCGACCGTCGGCATGATGCTGCTGGCGGCCTCCGAGGAGCTGGCGATGCTGTTCATCGCCCTGGAGACGACCACGATCTGCCTGTACATCGCGACGGCCTTCGAGCGGTCGCGGCGGCGCTCGGCCGAGGCGGGGCTCAAGTATTTCATCTACGGATCGGTATCCTCCGCCCTGTTCCTGTACGGCCTGAGCCTGGTCTACGGGCTGGCGGGGTCGACGTACTTCGACGCGATCGGCCGCATGCTCCGCGCCGGGGATCCCGGCCTGGCGGGGAACCTGGCGGGGGCGTCGGCCCTCTTGCTGCTACTCGTCGGGTTCGGCTTCAAGGTCGCCGCCGTCCCGTTCCAGCAGTGGGCGCCCGACGTTTATGAAGGCGCCCCCGCGCCGGTCGCGGCGTGGATCGCGACCGGGTCGAAGGTGGCGAGCTTCCTGGCGATGCTCAAGGTCTTCGTCCACGCGCTGGGGCCGTGGTCGCGGCCGTCGGAGAGCGTGATGGGGCCGGGCTGGCTGGCGGTGGTGGCCGTCGTCGCGGCGGTGACGATGACCTACGGCAACCTCGCCGCGCTGGCGCAGAAGAACTACAAGCGGATGCTCGCGTATTCGTCGATCGCCCACGCCGGCTACCTGCTGGTGGGGCTCGCCGCGGCGAGCGTCTCGACCGAGGGGCCGGCGGCGGCCGGGGGGGTGGTCTACTACCTCGTCGTCTACGCGCTGGCGAACGTGGGGGCCTTCGCCGTGGCCGCGTGGCTGGCGCGCGACAAGGGGGCCGACGCCATCTCCGACCTGGATGGGCTGGGGGCCCGGTCGCCGTTCCTGGCGGCCTGCGTCGTGGTCTTGATGCTGTCGCTGATCGGCGTGCCTCCGTTCGCCGGGTTCTTCGGCAAGCTCTACGTCTTCATGGAGGCGATGCGGCAGGGCCCGTCCGGGACCCGAATCGTCCTGACGTGGCTGGTGGCGCTGGGGCTGCTCAACTCGGTCCTCTCGGCGTTCTACTACGTCCGCGTCCTGAAGGCGATGTACCTCCGGGAGCCGTCGGGCCGGCCGATCGGGCCGGCGCGGCCGGCGCTGGCCCTGCCGATCGTCGCGACGGCCGCGCTGGTGACGGCGCTGGGGGTGTTTCCCGGGCCGCTGGTGGAGCTGTCGCGATCGGTCGCGGTGCCGATGCTCACCGCCAGGCGGCTGGAGGCCCCCGCCGCCGACGACCTCCCGGCCCCGGGCGCCGAGTCCCCGCCGGGGGTCGCGTGGCGCCCGGAAACCCCGACGACCGACTGACCGAGCGAGGCGAGACCGCGGCGATGGCCATCATCAACACGTTCGCGAAGTGCCTGGAGAGCCCGTATCTCCTGGAGGATCCCACGGCGGCCGACCGCGTCGCCGAGCTGCTCGCCAAGGCGGCCGACCGGCTCGAAGGGGCGGCGAACCTCCGGGCGGGCGAAGGCGACCCGACGGACCTCCTGCTCCTCTGCCACGAGGCCATGTTCTGCGGCCTCCGCGCCCTGGTCTATGCGCGCGGATACCGCGAGATGGGCCTGCGCTGCCTGATGCTGGCCTGCGAGGCCCTCTATGTGAAGACTGGCGAACTCGACGCCGAGCACCTCCGCCGGTTCGAGCTGGCCCAGCGCCTCAAGCTCGCGCCCGCCGAGGCGCTGGAGTCGGCCTCGGCGTTCTCCAGGCGGGTCCTCGAACTGCTGGCGTGAGACGCGGCGAGCCGGCTCAGAAGAAGAGCTGGACGCGGGCGATGAACAGGTCGTTGTCGTCGCTCCAGTGGCCGACGTTGGTGAAGACGGGGTTGTTGAACTGGGTGCGCTCCCAGTTGAACATGAACTTGAGATACTGGTTGATGTGCCAGTTGAAGCCGAGGTCGACGACGTTCAGCCGGTTCGCCCAGAGGTTGGGGTCGGAGAGGCCGTTGGAGAAGACCTCGCCGCCGATGTCGAGGAGCTGATAGCGCCCGGTCAGCTCCCAGGCGCCGAGGCCGAACTTCTCGCGGCTGAGGTTGAACGGCTTCAGGGGCCGGACGACGCCCAGGCCGCTGCGGGTCTCGCCGGTGAGCAGGTAGCCGGCCTGCACGTAGAACGACTGGACGGGGAGGCGCGTGCGATACGCCGGCCGGTCGTTCAGGGCGTAATCCTGGAAGCCGCTCCCCCACTCGCCGATGAGCGCCAGCTGGCGGTAGTACCAGGCGGCGTGGAGGTCCCAGAAGGTCATCGGGCCGATCTCGCGGACGTTGTTGTTGAACGCGAGGAACGGGACGCCGGCCACCGCGTTGCCCGCGATCGGCACCACGGTCCGCAAGGTCTGGGGGACGGGCACGGTGTCGTTGGTGCCGCCGAAGACCGAGCCGCCGACGTTGAGGTGCTGGAACGCCGAGTCCTCGGCGTTGTTGAACGGCTTCCAGTTCACGAACGCCGAGACGAACTTGGAGTCGGTGTTGGCGACGAAGCCGTTGCGGCTGCCGTTGAAGATGCCCGCCATGTAGTCGAGCCGGCCGTTGAACAGCCGGCCGAACGCCATGGCGCCGATGTCGCGGTTCTGGCCGAAGTTGTTGAAGAAGATCGACCGCTCGGGCTGGATCAGGCCCTGGATCGGGTCGACGAGGAACTCGTACGTGAACGGGGTCTTCACGCGGCCGGCGCGGATTCGGAACGCCGGGTTGACGTCGAAGTCGAGGAAGATGTCGAGCGGCGTGAGGGCGTCAAAGCCGTGCGCGAACGAGACGAAGTAGCCGACGGGCTTGGTGACGCGGCCGCTGAACATCCACCACTGCCGCGGGATCAGGAAGCTGTCGCGCGCGGTGGCGTGGGTGGGCCCCTCGTAGCCGCGGTATTCCATCTGCGTGAGGTTGTGGAACTGGAGGATGTACTCGTCGTCGTCGCTGCGAAGCTCGAAGCCGGGCCCGAACTTGGCGTTGACCTTCTTGTTCTCCAGGACCGCGGGGGAGTCGTACCGGTCGTTCGCCGCGGGGTTGGGGGGGAGCGACTGGCCCGGGGCCGAGACGCCGCCGGTCGCCGAAGGGGCCTCCACGGCCGCCGGCGTGCCCACGTCGGGCGCCGCCGTGCCGGGCTGATTGTCGGCCACGCCCGGCGGCGCGGTCGCGCCGGCGACGCCCATGGCGTTCGGGCTCTCGGGGCCGGTCACCGCGCCAGCCTCGGCGCCCGGCTCGACGCCCGCGCCAGTCGGCGCGACCGCGGCGGGCGCGGCTTGCATCTGGGTCGACAGGCGCTGGACCATCTCCTCGAGTTGGCGGACGCGCTCCTCCAGGGCCGCCTCGCGGGGCGTCGCCGGGGGGATCGGGTCCGGCAACCGTGGGGCCGCGACCGCCGCCTCGATCGGCTCGACGGGCGGGGCGTCCTGGGCGGACGCGGCCGCCCCCAGGAGCAACGCCGCCGCGGCGAATCCCGCCGAGAGCCAGCGCGAGTTCCCTGATGCCTGACGCCGGGACATTTCGCGAGGACCTCCGACCGCGGCCGCGCTCGACCGGCATCCTGATTCCAGGAACTCGCCGATGACGCCTACGAGTAGTAGATCGTCCCTGTCCCGGGCGGACTGTAGCGATTACCGCGATTGTCCGGGCATTATCGCGAGTCGCCTCGCGCCGGCGCGTGATCGGCGCGCCTGGCGTGCTCGTCGCGGACGCGGCCGCCTTCAACCAGGTCGACGCCCATGGACGGGGGCGTGGCCACCGCGCCGCGAGGGACGCGCCGGAGGTCGCGGCCGATCGTCGTCCCCTCGGCTTCCGGCAGCCGAGGCCCGCCCGGTCGCCTGAGCCCCTCCCTGCCGGCGCAGCCGATGAGCGACGCGAGGCACGCGATGATCATCGCGCGGGCGAGGGGCCCGCGGCCTGGGGCGCATGGTCGAGACATGATCGCCGGCTCGCAACGACATCCGAGGGATCCACGGGGCCCGTCCTTGGAGGATCGACGTCGCGGAGGCCGCGGCTTGAGCCGTCGTCGGCCGTCGGACGGGGTCAGCCGGCTTCCAGGGACGAGGCGGCGACCATCAGCAGGAAGCCGGCGACGAGGGCCCCGGAGAGCTTCAGGCGGTCGTGCTGGTGGAAATGCAGCTCGGGCAGGACGTCCGAGAGCGAGATGCAGAGGAACGTCCCCGCGGAGAACGCCAGCGCGGCGGCCGTCATCGGCTCGGCCGTGTCGGGGGCCAGCCGGCCGATCCCCACGAAGAAGAGCGCCGCGCCCAGCGGGATCATCAGGGCGAACCCCAGGTTCACCAGGTGGGCGAGCTTCGCGGGGGCGCCGGCGCGGAGCATGAGGGAGACGATCGTCATGGCGTCGGCCGGCTTGTGCATGACGGTGGCCAGGAAGACCCCCCAGGCCATCCCGCCGACGCGGCCCTCGCCGTTGGCGTCGGCGACGACCGCGCTGGCCAGGGCGACGCCGCCGACCAGCGAGTGGACCGCCAGGCCGAAGGCGGCGGTCCCCCAGGAGAGCGCCGGCGCGACGTGCTCGCCTTCGACGTCGTGGCGATGGTGGTGGTCGTGGCCGTGGTGGTGATCGTGGGCGATCGGGGCGGGCTCGTGCTGGTGATAGGCGAAGAACCGCTCCAGCAGGAAGAGGGCGAGGAGCCCCACGGCGGCCCACTTCACCGTGTCGGGGCCGCCCATCTCGACGGCCTCGGGGAGCATGTGGAAGAACGCCGCGCCGAGCATGGTGCCGGCGGCGAAGCTGAGGTAGACCTGGAGCCTGGTATGGGACAGGACGAGCGCCAGCGGCGCCATCCCCCCCAGCAGACTGACGGCGACGATCAGGGCGCAATACGCCGAGAGAATGGCGGGGATGACCATCGCGGTCCGGGGTCTCGCGGGCGGGCTCGAATTAAGCGAAATCCCCGACCAGGGGCCGGGGATCGCGGGAAGTCGCCGAGTGGAGGGGCGGCCGGCTCACTTGACGCCGGGGCGCTTCGGGCCGGTCTGGCCGGGGGCCAGGCGGCGCGACTTGGTCTTCGGCAGGTTGTAGACGCCCTTCTCCGGGGTCCACTTCTCGTCCTCCTGGAGGAGGGCCAGGCGCTCCGGACGGGTCAGGACGTTGCGCTGACGGCCCAGGCCGCCCGCCTTCTTGAGGCTCTTATCCATCGACATTCGATCGGCTCCAACACTTCTTGCCGTCCCGTGCTCGCGCTCCCCGGGATATTTGAATCGCCGATTCTACTCGCCACGCCCGCCGGAAACAAGGCCGCGCGAGGCGGAGGCCGAGTTGCATTTCGCCAGGGAATCGGGATAATAATCCTTTCGTCCCAGACCGCGCCGAGCGTTTGTATAGTCGGGAGATCCTGAACGTGGCCGTACCGAAGAGACGCAAATCCAAGTCCGCCAAGGGGCATCGACGGAGTCACGACGCCCTGACCCCGATCAACCTCACGGTCTGCCCGATGTGCAAGCAGTCGGTGCCGACCCACAAGGTCCACGAGGAATGCCTCGCGGAGCACCTCAAGAACGGCACCCCCGGGCGCATGGCCCTGGCCTGAGCCGACGAAAACCGGGCCGGCCTCGCCGCCCCCGGGCCGAACGTTCGACGCGGATCCGCCGAGCCATGTCCCGATGGTTCGGCGTCTTCGCGCGCCCGGGGCGCGCGACGCCTCGTCCCCTCCACTCGCTTCATCCTCGGCCGGCCGGGCGGGGCGCGTGAAAAAGCCTCGCGCCGAGGATTCGGGCGCGAGGCTCGCGAGATTCAAGCCGATGGATCGCCGGGGCGATCAGATCGGGTACAGGGTCTTCAGGTTGGCGCGGGCCTGGGCGCTCCCCTTGGCGGCCTTGATGAGCGGGAAGGTCTGGACCTTGCCGTCGACCTCGAGGGTGAGCTGGCCGCCGCGGATGACCGAGGTGGCGACGCGGACCTGGGTGGTCGTGCCGTTCGGCAGCCAGACGCGGATCCACTGCAAGTTGGGCTTGAAGGTGCGACGGCTGATGCCGGTCGTCTTCTTGCCGACGCCGCCGAGGTACTTCGCCTTGCCGCGCTCGGTCTTGTGGTTGCCGAACGAGGTCTTCTTCCCGCTGACTTGGCACACGCGGCTCATCGTTCCAACTCCTGCCCGACGACGTCCCTGGGGGCGTCGTCTTGTCATGCGATATCGTTCGTGAACTATGTGGCTGCCGTCGCGTGTCCCGGGTCGGGCTGGCGAGTCGTCGGGCTCGTCGCGAGGCCCGCGGGGCGATCCCGGCGGCGATGCGCGTGGGATGATCGCGGGAAGAGTACCATTATCGCGACATCGCCGCCACTTTCAAGCCCGACATTGCCGCCGATCCGCGCGGTCCGGCTGGATATCCGGCGGGGCGCCCTCGCGGCCTGATCCCGTCGCGAGTGGGAAGATCGTTCTCAAGGCCGAGGGGACGTCCGCCCGCCCCGCCTTCGGCTTGTCCGGCCCGGTCGATCGGGCGTATCCTGCCGGCCTCGGGAGGAGCCGAAACCCAGGGATCGAGGGCCGTTCCATGCCGTCGCGACGAAGGGAATGCGCCGCGTTCGGCCTGGCGCTGGCGGCCTGCGTGGGGGGCTTCCTGCACGAGGCCCTTTTTGCCGGGCGCGTCCTGAGCCCCGCCGACGTGCTGCTCGTCCAGGCGAGCTTCCGCGCCCCGGACGCCCCTCCCCACGAGCCGGCGAATCGCCTGTTGATGGACCCGGTGCTCCAGTTCCAGCCCTGGCTGGCGTTCGAGCGAGCGGAGATCCGGGCCGCTCGGCTCCCGGCCTGGAACCCGTTCGCCGGCTGCGGAGCGCCGCACATCGCGAACGGGCAGAGCGCCGTGTTCGACCCGCTCAACTGGATCGTGTTCCTGGGGCCGTGGCCGGCCTCGCTGGGATGGGTCGCCGCCGCGCGGCTGTGGTTCGCCGGGATGGGTGCGTTCCTGCTGGCCCGGTCGTGGGGGCTGGGGATCTGGGGGCGGTGGTTCGCCGGGCTTTGCTTCCCGTTCTGCGGCTTCCTGATCGTCTGGCTGCTTTACCCGGTCACGCCGGCGGCGGCCTGGCTCCCGTGGCTGCTGCTCGCCACCGACCGCGCGATCCGAACGCCGGGCGTCCGCTCGGCCTCGCTGCTGGCGCTGGCGACGGGGGGCGTGCTGGTCGCCGGTCACGTCCAGACGAGCGCCCACGTGTTGCTCGCCACGGGCCTGCTCGCGCTCTGGCGGCTGGCGACGGAGGGCGCGCGGGCCCGAGCGGTCGCGGCGTGGGGGGTCGGGATCGCCCTGGGGATCGCGATCGCCTCGGCGCAGTTGGTCCCGCTGGGGGAGTACCTGACCAAAAGCCCGGTCTGGGGCGAGCGTCACCGCGAGCATCCGCCGTTCTGGAAGCCGACCCGTCCGAGGGTCCTGGAAGCGGCGTGCACCGCCCTGCCCTACCTCTACGGCAGCCAACGGGTAGGCCATCCCAACCTGGCGCGGGGGCTGGGGATCAACAACCTGAACGAGTCGGCCGGCGGGTTCGCGGGGCTGGCGACGCTCGCCTGGCTGGCCCCGCTCGCCGCCGCGACGACGCGGCGGAAGTCGGAGACGCGGCTCCTCCTGGCGCTGCTGGGGGTCGGCTTCCTCGCCGCGTTCAAGCTGCCTCCGGTCGACAACCTGCTGCGGGCGCTGCCGGTCCTGGGCGTGACCGACAACCGCCGGCTGACGCTTTGGGTGGCGTTCGCGCTGACCTTCCTGGGGGCGATCGGGATCGACGCCGCGGCGAGGGGCGCGCGGCTCTCGCGGCGATGGTCGCTCGCCTGGGCCGCGGCCGGGCTGGCGCTGCTCGCGGGGGCCGTCGCGGCGCCGGCCGTCGCGCCGGCGATGCGCGATCGGGCCGAGCGCCACTACCGCGACGCGGCCGTCCCGATCGACCCGGCCGAGGCGTCGCGGCGCGTCGAGCGCCAGGTCCGGGCGATGCTGGACTTCACGCCGCGCTACCTCGCGACCTCCGGCCTGGCGTTGCTGGCGATGGCCGCGACGGCCGGGCTGGCCGGGCGTCGCGGCTCGGTCGCGCGAGCCGTCCCGCCCCTGCTGCTGGCCGCCACGCTGGCCGACCTGTTCGCGTTCGGCGTCGGGCTGAACCCGGCCG
This sequence comes from Paludisphaera sp., assembly GCF_037189885.1. Taxonomy (NCBI): domain Bacteria; kingdom Pseudomonadati; phylum Planctomycetota; class Planctomycetia; order Isosphaerales; family Isosphaeraceae; genus Paludisphaera; species Paludisphaera sp. The sequence goes on along the minus strand of NZ_JBBCIR010000010.1, from coordinate 25,332 downwards.
TCGATCGCTCGGTCCAGGAATACGAGCCGCCGACGATCGCCCGCCTGCGCGAGATCCTGACGGACGGTCGGCGGGCGATCGGGGTGGGCGAGGAGTTGCCGCCGAACACGCTGATGCGGTTCGGGCTCGCCGACGCGAGGAACTACGACTCGATCGAGCTGACGCGGAGCCTCGACTACTTCGAGCCGCTCTACGAGGCGACGGACGAGGCCCGGAGCAGCCGACGGACGATCTCGTGGGCGACGGTGGCGCGGGCGCTGCCGAGGCTCCGCGAGGCGGCCGTGGGGGCCGTCGTGGCCGCGACGCCCCCCCCCGACCCGTCGCAGTTCGCGGCCGTGGAGCGGGTCGGCGACGCCTGGATCGCCCTGCTGGATTCGCCCCCCAGGGTCGAGCTGGAGGGCCCCGGGCGGGCGACGATCTCGCCGGCGTCGACCCCCTCGGCGATCCGCGTGGAGGTCGTCGCCGAGGCCCCGGCGCGGCTGGTGGTCCGCGAGACTTGGGACGCCGGGTGGTCGGCGACGGCGGGCGGAGAGGCCATCGACGTGGAGACGCGCGATGGCGTGTTCATGTCCATGCGTATGCCCGCCGGGATGCGTATCGTCGAGCTGACTTATCGCCCCGCGGCCGCCCGCGCGGGGCTCGCGGCGTCGGCGTGCGCCCTGGCGGCGACGCTACTCGGCTTGACATGGCGTCCCCGCTCGGGATTGATGGAAGGGGGCTTGGACGGAACCGAGCCCGCCGGTTAAGATCGACCCTGATTGATCTTGGCCGGACCCCTTCCGGCGCGTGGCTCTTGAGGATGAATCGCTGATGGTCCACTTCACGTGCGATCTCTGCGGCAAGGACATCACCTCCTCCGGCGAGGACCGCTTCGTGGTCAAGATGGAAGCCTATCCCGGCTTCGACCCGAACGAGATCAAGGAAGAAGACCTGGACGACCCGATGGAGGCCGTCGCGGACCTCGTCCATCGGGCCGACGAGTTCGCCGGCGAGGCGGCCGACGACGACGCCTGCCGCCGCAAGTCGTTCCGCTTCGACCTCTGCCCCTCCTGCCATCGTCGGTTCGTCCGCAACCCGCTGGGCAAGACCGGCGCGAGCGTGCTGAAGTTCAGCAAGAATTGACCGCCGGGGCCGATCGGGCGGCGCCGCCGCCGGGCGTCAGCCGCCGACCGGGATCGTCAGCAAGGGGCCGCCGACGCGCCCCCCCTCGGAGTCTTCGAGCGTCACGAGGATCTCGATGATGGCGAGGATGGACCGGCTGTTGACGTCGTCTCGCGGGATGTAGAACCAGTGGCCGCGATAGCGGACGGCGACCTCGGCGTCTCGCGGCTTGTGCCTGGAAGAGCGGACGAAGAAGTTGCCCGCGGTGACGCGCGTCCAGTCGAACGGCCGGCCGTCCGGCCCCGGGACGCCGGGGGCGATCCCGCCCTCGACGTGCTCGACGGGGACGCATACCCCCTTCGAGAGGAAGGTGAGGATCTGGAGGATCGACCGCATGTGGAGGTAGATCGTATCCTCCCCCTCGTCCAGCGGCCTGGGCGCTTCGAGGACGTTCTCCTTCAGGTCGGATTTCACGCGATAACCGCTCAACCCCGGGCGGAGGCGGAAGATCCTCGCGAATTCCAGGATCTCCGGGGAGTTCTCGAAGCCCGGCCGGAGCTTCAGCACCAGCCCCAGCTCGCGCTTCAGCAGCGTGAGTTGGCCGGCCCCCTGGTGGCGGAAGACGTAGCCCGCCTTGGCGGCCTCGAGCAGGTCGGCGCCGCCGAGGTCGGTCGCGGTGATGGGGTCGGAGGCGTTGGTCTCGTCCAGCTGGCCGCCGATCCTCAACTCCGCCCCCCCGCGCTGGAACAGGTCGGCCAGGATACGGATACCCCGGACGTACTCGTCGTTCGCGTCGGGGCCGCGGGGGACCATGACGGTCGCCTGCGGGGCGTTGGGGACGTCGTTAATCTCGTCGACGGTGGTCAGCAGCAATTGTTCGGGGTTCGCCCCGGCGTTCACCACGCTGAACAGATCCGCCGAGATCGGCGTGAGCAGGATCCGGGAGACGTCCTTCCCCTCGCGCGGCCGGAAGCTGAGGGTGGGGCTGTCGCGGGCGACCAGCTCGCCGTTGCCGAGGTTGGCGAAGCCCGGGAACTGGTTCCCCCGGCCGCCGAGAAATCCGGCCGTCCCGGCGATCTCGAACTGGCTGGTGATGCTGGGCAGGTCGATGAACACCGGGGAGTCGGCGTAGCGCAGCCGCACGATGTTCATCAGGAGCTGTTCGTCGTTGGTGGCGCGGATGGCCTCGTTGTACTTCATGCGCGTCGAGCGGAGCGCGTTGGGCCCCAGGCAGCCGGCCGACGGCAGCACCACGGCCAGGGCCGCCGCCAGCCCCAGCCATCCGCGCAGGCGCTCGATCCGTCGTCGCTCCCGCATCGAGCCCTCTTCTCCGGACCGGGCATGGACGTGGCGGCGCCACCGGTCGCGCCGCGAAACCCCCGACGATCCTTATCGTCGCCCGGGCCGCGATTCTCGACCGAATCCTCAAACTCGCCGCGGTGAATCGCCCCTCGCGCCGCGCCCCCGGGAGGAAAAGCGCCAGCCCGGCGTGACCATCGCGCTTCGCCTCGGTACTCTAGAGGGGGTTGGGACGCGGGTGCCGCGGCCTGGTCCGCGAGCGCGCCCCGTGGGGTCGCCCCGAGGTCGGCGGGCGTCCGACCCGAGTACGAGGGAGAGTCATGCCGCGCCTGCTTGTCGTCGAGGACCAGCCCAAGCTGCTCCAGAGCCTGGAGCGCGGGCTCCGCGAGGAGGGGTACGAGATCCTCACGGCCTCCGACGGCGAGACCGCCTACGAGCTGGCCGGGTCGAGCCTGATCGACGCGATGGTCCTGGACCTGATGATCCCCCGTCGCGACGGGATGGACGTCCTGCGGTCGCTCCGCGCCGACGGGTTCAACAAGCCGGTCCTGATCCTCACCGCGCGCGACGACGTCGACGCGCGGGTGGCGGGGCTCGACGCGGGCGCGGACGACTACCTCGTCAAGCCGTTCGCCTTCGCCGAGCTGGTCGCGCGCCTCCGCGCCCTGATCCGCCGCGACGTCGTCAGCCGCGAGCTGTCGTTCCGGGCCGACGACCTGGAGATGAACCTGCTGGAGCGGACCGTCTCCCGCGGCGGCGTCGACATCGACCTCACCCGCCGCGAGTTCGAACTCCTGGAATTCCTCCTCCGCCACAAGAACACCCCCGTCACCCGCGACATGATCGGCCGGCGGGTGTGGAAGGAGGGGTCCGGGCCCCCGACGAACACGATCGACGTCTACATCACCCTGCTGCGGAAGAAGATCGAGCGGCCCGACCGCCCGGCGCTGATCCACACGGTGCGGGGCGTCGGATACATGCTGAAGGACGAGGGATGACGGCCCGGCTGCCGATCCGGTGGCGGCTGACGCTGTGGTACGGCGCCGTGCTCGCCGCCGTGCTGATCATCTTCGCCGGGGCCGTCGACCTGCTGATGGCCCGCGTGCTCCAGCGGCGGACCGACCACAACCTGGAGCACCAGGTCGCCGTGATCGAGGAGCAGATCGAGCGGATGCGGGACGCGGCGACGCTGCGCGAGCACCTCGCCTCGTTCTTCCGCAGCCACCCCGCGTTCGAGATGCAGGTGAGCGAGGCCGGCGACCGGGCCTGGCTCCGCTCCGAACGGATCGCGGAGGTGGGCCTCCCCCGCCCCTCGTCCCCGCCGAAGGCGCCAGGCGAGGAGGTCTACGAGGACGTCGTCGTCGCGGGGATCGGCCGCGCCCGCATGTGCAGCAAGTGGATCGAGACGCCCCACGCCTCGCTGCTGGTCCAGGCGACGATGGGGACGGACATCAACCGGGAGCACCTGGGCGAGTTGCGGAGCGTCTTCGCGGCCACCGGCCCCGTCCTCCTGCTCGCCGCGCTGGGGTGCGGATACTTGCTGGCGAGCAAGGCGCTGGCGCCCGTCGAACGGCTGGCCGCCGAGGCCGACCAGATCACCGTCTCGCGCCTCGACCACCGCCTGGCCACCCCCAACCCCGACGACGAGCTGGGCCGGCTGGCGCGGACCCTCAACGGCATGATCGCGCGGCTGGAGCGCTCCTTCGAGAAGATCCAGCGCTTCACCGCCGACGCCGCCCACGAGCTGCGCACGCCCCTGGCCGCCATGCGGAGCGAGGCCGAGGTCACGCTGCTGGCCGATCGCGACCCGGCCGAGTACCGCCGGACCCTGGAGAGCATGCTGGAGGAGATCGAGCACCTCACCCAGCTGACGGACGACCTGCTGACCCTCTGCCGCGAGGACGCCCAGGTCCGGCCCTCGTTCGAGGACACCCGGCTCGACGAGGTCGTCCTGGAGGCCCTCGCGACGATGGCGCCCGTCGCGGACAAGCTCGGCCCGCGGCTCGTCGCCGAGGACTTGACGCCGTGCGTCGTCCACGGCGACCACGACCAGCTACACCGCGTCGCGGTCAACCTGATCGACAACGCGGTGAAGTACAACGCGGCCGGGGGCCGCGTCGAGGTCTCGCTCGCGCTCGAGGACGGGCAGGCCCGCCTCACGGTCGCGGACGACGGGATCGGGATCCCGTCGGAGCACCTGCCCAAGCTCTTCAAGCGCTTCTACCGCGTGGACGCCGCCCGGCCCCGACGGTTCACCTCGACCGGCCTGGGCCTCCCCATCTGCCGGTCGATCGTCCAGTCGCACGGCGGCTCGATCGAGATCCGCAGCGAGCCGGGCGAGGGGACGCGGGTGGTCGTCTCCCTCGCCGCGCGGCCGGCTCACCTGGGCAACGGATAGAGCCCCAGGTGCTCCATCATGTCCTGGATCCAGGGATGGGTCCACGGCATCCGCATCGCGTAGCCCACCGACATCACCGAGATGAACAGGGCCAGCGTCGCCAGCCGCCGGGGCCACGGCCGCGACGCGATGGCGTCGAGCGCCGGCGGGAGCATCAGCAGCCAGAACGGGATCAGCCAGAAGAGCCACCTCAAGCCCTGGGCCGACCCGCCGTAGTTCCGCGCCTTGGGGTTCCAGGTGTAGAACGCCAGCAGGATGATCGTGAGCGCCAGGTTCATCCAGGCCACCGCCGAGAGCGCCCCGCGACGCCGCAGGAGGCCGACCAGCCCGAAGGCCGCGACGAGGAAAATCGGCGAGAGCGACCAGAAGCCGTGATGCCCCAGCGTCATGTGGAACAGGTACGTCGCGTACGACTCCCCGACGATCCCGCGCCGCTCCGCCTCCGCCGGGTCGGTCCACGGCAGGTTCAGGGCGTCCAGCTCCATCGGCGTCCGCCAGAGGCTCCCCTCGAACATGTAGGCGTCGGTGCCGAACTCCTCGTACGCCAGCTTGAACGCGCCGAACGCCGCGTACTGGCAGGCCATCAGCGCGACCAGCGGCGCGATCGCCGCGGGCGTGAACCAGGCCAGCGTGGGCCGCGGGAACCGGACGATCAGCAGCAGGCCGAGGATCGCCAGGAACGCCAGCGCGGGGAGTTCGCACGTCGCGGTGAACCCCGCCAGCAGGCCGAGCAGCGCGAACCGCCAGGGGCGTCCCGCCCCGTCGTCCCAGATCCTTATGAAGAGGTAGAGCGCGAAGAACGCCGAGAACGCCGCGATGGTGTGGTTGTTGAGCGTCTGGGTGTACGGCAGCAGGAAGGTGCCGAACGCCGCGGCGAACAGCGTGTAGGCCCACGACCAATCGGTCCGCGCGTGGCGGTCGAGCAGCCGCGAGAGCAGGAGCAGGAAGCCCCAGAACGGGACGATGTTCAGCAGGATGAGGATCGGCTTGAAATAGAATATGTAGACCGGCCACTTCGCCGGCTGGTCCGGGGTGGTGAGCACCCCCTTCACCTTGCCCGGGTTGTCGGGGTCGGGGACCTGCGACCATCGCGGCTCGCGCTGCTGGAGCGTCACGCGGTCGAGCGGCACGCCGGTCGCGGCGCGGACGGGATAGAGGATGCCCGCCATGAGCGTGGGGAGGAGGGCCGGCTTGCTGGAGTAGTAGTGCTTGACCGGCTCGCCGTCGGGGCCGATTCGCTCGGGAATCGCGGGGATCTGGACCTTGTCCTGGGTCTCGGCGTGCCAGGGGCATTCGTCGATGACGTAGGTGCCGCGTTCCAGGAGGCTCCAGACGGTGCACCAGCGGGAGATGTCGTTGGCGCCCATCATGGTCGGCTGGCGGAGCAGGCAGCCCAGCGCCAGGGCCGTGGCCGAGGCGATGAGCAGCATCCCGAGGAGGCGTCGGGCCTCGCGGCCGGGGGGGGGGACGTCCTTCGGCGTGGCCTCGGGGTCGTGGTCGGGCGGGGTCATGGCGCCTCGGAGGTGGGGGGTGGGGCGGGCGGGGCGGCGACGTCGCGGCCCTCGGCGCCGATCGTCTCGGCGACGCTGTAGGTGTCCGAGGCGCGGAGGCCGTAGGACGTGACCAGCTCGGCCAGGAAGCCCAGGCTGAAGAGCTGCGCGCCGACGATCAGCAACGACATCGAGTAGGAGAGCAGCGGCCGGACGCCGATCGGCTGGGTGGGCTCGCCGATGGAGTGCTCGAAGGCCCAGAGCAGGGCGAGGTAGACCATCCCCAGCACGCCGAGCGCCGAGAGCGCCAGCCCCGTCCCGCCGATGACGTGCAGCGGGCGCTGGCGGAACCGCGTGAGGAAGACCACGGTCAGCAGGTCGAGGAAGCCCTTGAGGAAGCGGCTGAAGCCGTACTTGGACCGGCCGTGCTCGCGGCGGCGGTGGTTGACCTCGATCTCGCCGACGCGGAACCCCCTGGCGTGGGCCAGGGCCGGGACGAAGCGGTGCAGCTCGCCGTAGATGCCCACCTCGCGGATGACCTCGGCGCGGTAGGCCTTGAAGCCGCAGTTGTGGTCGTGGAGCCGGCAGCCGGTCAGGCGGCTGACCATCGCGTTGAAGACCCGGCTGGGGTAGACCTTGTGCCAGGGGTCGTGGCGGGTGCGCTTCCAGCCGCTCACGACGTCCAGGCCGGAGTCGATCCGCTCCAGGAACCGGGGGATCTCCGCCGGGTCGTCCTGCAGGTCGGCGTCGAGGGTGAAGACGCGGTCGCCCCGGGCGCGCTGGAAGCCGGCCGTCAGGGCCGACGCCTTGCCGAAGTTGCGGCGGAAGCGGATCGCGCCGACGCGGGGGTCGCGGGCGGCGATCTCGGCGATGGCGCGCCAGGAACCGTCGCGGCTGCCGTCGTCCACGAAGATGAACTCGACCTCGGCGCCCAGGCGGGCGAAGGCGGCGTCCAGCTCGCCGTGGAGGATCGGCAGGCTCTCCTCCTCGTTATAGACCGGGATGACGACGCTGATCATGGGGCTTCCGATAACGGGACCGCCTCCTGGATGGCCTCGGCGGCGGGGACGGTCTTCGCCGCGGCGGCCCCCATCGGGACCAGGATCAGGGCCGCGAGCAACTCCGCCGCGACCCAGGACAACCTCAACGCCAGGGCCGAGGCCGTCGCCAGGGCCGGGCCGAACGCCGGCCCCAGCGCGTACATCAGGATCCCCTCGCGCACGCCGAGCCCCCCGGGCGCGACCGCCACGGCGAAGCCCGCCACCATCGCCAGGGCGACGCTCGCCGTCGCGACCGGGACGGCGTCCAGGCCGATCGTCGCGGCGTCCGGCCCGGCCAGCCCCCGCGCCGCGGCCACCTGGCTGAGCCCCAGGAACAGCCAGGAGACCCCCGTGAGGACCAGTCCCCGCGCGAGCAGCCGGCCGTCGATCGCGGGCGCGGCGTCCGAGCCCACCCCGGGGACCTTGCGCAGCAGCATCCCGGTCGCCTTGCGGAACGACGGCGGCCAGACGATCGCCAGCAGCGTCACGCCCAGGCCGAACGACACGATGGCGAACAGCGGGAACGAGCGGATCTCCGTCATCCCCAGGATCGGCCGACTCAGCGGGACGACCGGCGAATCCCCCCCGGCGGCGAACAGCGCGGCCGCGACGAGCGACCCGGAGGCCATCATCGCCAGCGTCTCGTAGAACGTCGCGACCGCCGACGTCGAGGCCCGCGCCCCGTATGGTTTCGAGAGCGCGGCGCGCATCACGACCACCATGGCCTTGCCGGGGACGTACTTCCCCAGGTGGCTGACCAGGTAGGCCCGCTGGGCCCCGAACCGCGAGATGGGCGTCGGCCCGCGGTTCACGACGTCGCGGTAGAACTCGCCGCAGAGCAGCAGGCCGACGACGTAGGACAGCGCCGAGAGCGTCAGCCAGCCGGGGCGGAACGTCAGTTCGGCCTGGTCGCGGCCCAGCTCGTCCCAGGTGCGGAGGACGTGGCGGATCACGAACGCGAGGATGGCGAGGCCCACCGCCCCCTTGAGCGCGCGGACCATCGGCCTTCGCCAGCCGACCGGGCTCGGGGTTGGGGGGTTCACGGAGGGGACTCGACGCGGATGGGGGAGGGCGCGGGCCCCACGGTCGGGCCCGCGGTCGGCTATCAAGGTAACGGCCCCCCCCGAACCGGGCAAGGTCGGCCCCCGCGCGTCGAGGGGGTCAGGCGAGGACCTCGGGGATGACCTCGGCGTCGGGGACCAGGGTCATCGGGCGGCCGAGGCGGTCGTGGAGCATCGTCTCGGGGTCGATGCCCAGCAGGTGGTACATCGTGGCGAGGACGTCCTTGGGCGAGACGCGGCGGTCGACCACGTCGCCGCCGATCCTGTCGGACTTGCCCACGACGTTCCCCCTCGCCACCCCCGCGCCGGCCATGACGATCGAGTAGCAGCGCGACCAGTGGTCACGCCCGCCCCCCTGCACGTTGCCGATCTGCGGCGTGCGGCCGTGCTCGCTCAGCAGGACCACCAGGGTCTCGTCAAGCTGGCCGCGACGGTCGAGGTCAAGCAGCAGGCCGGAGAGGGTCATGTCCAGCCCCGGGAGGAGTTCGTACTTCATCCGCGGGAAGTGGTCCCAGTGCGTGTCCCAGCCGGTGCCGGCCAGGCCGTATTCATCCCAGAAGACCGAGACGAACCGGCCGCCGGCCTCGACGAGCCGACGGGCCGTGAGGGTGGCCTGGCCGAACAGGTTCATCCCATAGAGGTTCCTGGTGTCCCAGGATTCCTCGTCCAGGTCGAACGCGCGACGGAACGATTCCGACTGGAGGAGGCGATGGGCCATGTCGCGATGGCGATCCAGGCCGGGGTCCGGCGCGCCGCGACGGACGTCCTCCAGCTGCTGGAGCAGCGTCTTGCGGCGGTCGAGCTGGTCGATGACCACGTTGCCCCCGCCGAGGCCGCCGAGGCGGAACCGGCTCTCCGGGGTAATCCCGCGGTAAAGCTCGTAGTCGTCCCAGGAGAGCGAGGCCAGCGTCTTCTTGGCCTTCTTGGTCCCCTGCCCCACGAACTCGGTGCAGATCGGGTCGTAGGACTGGCCGAGGAAGCCGCCGAACGGCCCCGCGCGGGCGACCTCGCCGATGCGCTGGCTGCTGAACGCGAACGGCAGTTGCAGGTTGCGCGGCACCTCGGACTGGCGGCCGGCCGGCCGGGCCGCCTGGCCGTCGAGGTAATCGACCACCGATCCGATGTACGGCCAGTGAGCCGGGTCGCGCGGCGACAGCTCCATCGCCAGCGGTATCGACGGGTTCCCCGTCGTGGCGTAGGCGACGCCGTGGACCGGGAACGGGTGCGAGACCGACCGCACCACCGTCACCTTGTCCATCACCGTGGCCAGGCGAGGCAGGCCCTCGCAGAGGTCGAGCCCCGGAACGTTGGATGGGATCGAGCCGAACTCGCCGCGGATCTGCTCCGGGGCGTCGGGCTTGGGGTCGAAGGTCTCGATCTGGCTGTGCGCGCCATATAAGAAGAGGAGGATGCACGACTTCGCCTTGCCGAAGCTCGGCAGCGCGGTCGAGGCCGCCGCCGGTTTCGCCCGGCCCGCCAGGCTCGCGCCGAGGAAGCTCGCGCCGCCGACCTGCAACAGGTCGCGACGGGTCAGGCCGTCGCAGAGCCGCTTGGGACCGCCCAGCACGCGGATCATCGCCCGTCCCCCTTCGCCACGATTCATCGGCGACGGGCGCGCGCCTGTCGTCGGTTCTCGGAACCATACCCGGCCGCGGCGGCCGATTCAACAACGATCCAACCGAATCCCCGGGCGATCGTCCGCGACAGCGGGCGCGGAGGGGCCGTCGGGCGAGACGCGACGCCCGGTCTACGGGGCGATCAGGCGACGGGACGCGACCGCGTCGAGGCTGGCGACCGTCCGCGCGCCATCGCGAGGGGGAAGACCACCATTAACAAACATTCAGGCTCGAAAGCCTCCCCCGCCCCGACCGCCGCCTTGGCACGGTCGCCATCAAATGTTAAACTTCGGCGATCCAGGCCAGGTTCCATTCAGGACATCCGCGCTTACCGATCGGTGGGGGGGACGGCGATGAATCGACGTGACACGTCGGAGGCCCCGGGATTGAGGCTGACCCGGCGCGGTTTCGTGCAGGCGGGTTCGGGGCTGCTGGGGATGTCCCTGCCCGGGCTGCTGGCGGCGCGGAAGGCGTCTGCCGCGGCGGGGACGACGGGGAGGGCGCGGTCTGTGATCGTGATCCTCCTCAGCGGAGGGCTGGGGCAGCACGACTCGTTCGACATGAAGCCCGACGCCCCGGACGGCATCCGGGGCGAGTTCAACCCCATCCAGACGGCGGTCCCCGGCGTCCACTTCTGCGAGCACCTGCCGCGGCTCGCGGCGCGGGCCCGGGACCTCGCGGTGGTGCGGTCCATGTCGCACCGCGAGGGGAACCACCTGGTCGCCGTGCATCACGTGCTGACCGGGATGCCCTCGTTCCCGCGCGGGGCGAGCGACCTAGACCGCGTCGCCTCGCGCGACGACTTCCCCAACTACGCCTCGGTCGTCGACTACGTCCGCGGCAAGGGGGATGGCGTCCCCAACGGCGTGGCGCTCCCCCTGAAGCTGATCGAGGGCCCGCTGACCTGGCCGGGGCAGGACGCCGGCTTCCTCGGCCCCCGGCACGACCCCTGGCAGCTCCGGATCGACCCCAGCAATCCCGACGCCGGCGACGGCAGCCTGAGCCTCCCCGACGGGCTGGACGCCGAGCGTCTGCATCGGCGACGGCACCTGCTGTCGCAGGCCGCCGCCCCCGCGGTCGCGGGGGACGCCTTCCTCGACCAGCAGGACGCCGCGCTGGCGATGTTGTGCGACGGCAAGGTCGCCGCGGCGGTGGACGTGGACCGCGAGGACCCGGCGCTGATCGACCGCTACGGGCGGCACATCTTCGGACGGTCGCTGCTGACGGCGAGGCGGCTGGTGGAGGTCGGCGTGCCCGTGATCCAGGCGACGATGGGGATCGTCCAGACCTGGGACACGCACGTCGCCAACTTCCCTAGCCTCAAGGACAGGCTCCTCCCCGCCCTCGATCGCGCCGTCTCCGCCCTGCTGGACGACCTCAAGGCGCGAGGGCTGCTGGAGGAGACGCTGGTGGTGATGCTGGGCGAGTTCGGCCGCACGCCCCGGATCTCCCAGCTCACCCCCGGCGCGGTCCCGGGGCGCGACCACTGGCCGGCGGTCTTCCCGGCGGTCTTCGCCGGCGCGGGGGTGGTCGGCGGCCAGGTGATCGGCAAGTCCGACAAGCTGGGCGCCTACGCCGTGACCAAGACGTTCGGCCCGCCGGACCTCGCCGCGACGGTCTACCAGGCCCTCGGCGTCGACCCCGCGACCGAGCTTCGCGACCGCCTCGGCCGCCCGCTGCGGCTCTGCGCCGGCGACGTCATGGAGCCGCTCTACACCACGGCGGAGGTCTGACCGCGGGGCGTCAGAAGTCCGTCAGCCACTGGAGCTGGAACAGCGTGCCGGTCTCGCCGGCGCGGTAGCCGGTGATGAAGTTCTGGGCGGGGGAGCCCTCGATCCGCAGGACCTCCGCGGTGGTGCGCCAGGCGCGGGTGCCGCGGGGGTACCAGTTGACGCCCCCGCCGTACTCCACGCCCCCGCCGAACCGGCCGGTCACGAACGACGTCCGGGCGAACGCCTCCAGCTTGTGTCGCTTCAGGAAGTACCCGGCCTGGAGAAGGCCGCCGGTGTCGAACAGCGACCCGTAAGGGGACCGGCCCCCCACGGTGTTGATGTCGTTCAGCCAGCGGAAGAAGTACTCGCCGGAGATCCCCAGGCCGCGATACTTCATCGCCGCGTCGACCGTCCATAGCTGGAGGTGCGTCGACTCGACCTCCAGCCCGGGGCCGAGCACGCCCGGCCGGAACAGCGGCGTGCCGTCGGAGAGCCGGATCAGCGTGTCCTCGGGGTTGCGGATCGCCGCCAGGGTGAAGCCCTGGTTCGACTCGCGGGCGACGTTCAGGCTGGTCCCGAATCGGAAGCTGCGGCCCTCGTGGTACTCGACGTCCGAGACCCCCACGCCGTAGTCGTCGGTCGGCTCGTACCAGGCGGTCCCGCCGAACGCCAGCGACGACCCGACCCGCGTGGCGACCCCCTGCGTGAACCGGCTGTTCGAGTTCGCCAGCATCGCGACGTAGTTCAGCCCGTCGATCGGCTCCCCCTGGATCCAGACGCCCGGGCTGATGTTGGGCCGGAAGAAGGTGGTGGCCATCAGCCGCTCGGCGCCCAGCGTCCATCGGTAGGACTCGTACCACTCGCGCGTGCCGGGGATCAGCCAGTTCCCCACCCGCAGGTCGAGCGCCCGGCTGAAGCGATAGTTGATCCAGCCCAGATATACCGTGTCGTTGATCGGCGTGGACGAGAAGACGATGGCGGTGTACTGGAGCCTGGGGTCGATGCCGAAGCCGCTGAAGGTCACGAAATTGCGCGCGATCTCGATGGAATCGAAGCTCCGGATCGGCTGACTCGCCCCCCCGGCGTCGACCCACGATTCCCGGCTTCGCGAGAAGTTCTGGAACCGGGCCTGGGTGATGAGGTTGAAGCGCAGCTCGAACGGCACGCGCTGGGCGTCGTGGGGCCGGACCAGGACGAATTCCCCCGAGGCGTCGTCGTAGTCGCCGACGCGGAACCGCGATCCCGGTGGGGCCTCGTCGACGAACCTCGACGCCCCGGGGGCCGCGGCCGGCTCGGCCACTCCGGCCTCGGCGTCCAGCTCGTCCTCGGGCGAGAACGGCGCGAATGGCGAGGGGGAAGGCGCCGGCGGCGGCGGGATCGGGTCGGGCGCCGCGGGGGGCGCGTCGAGCCGGCGCGACAGCTCGTCCACCTTCTCCGACAGCGAGCGGTTGCGCTCGGCCAGCTCGGCGTTGCGCCGCTCCAACTCCTCCAGCCGCCGCGCCAACGCGTCCACGGCGGCCGTGACGTCGGCGGCGGGCTGCTGGGCCGTGGCCGTCGCGGCGAGGGTCGCGATCAGGAGAAGGGTGAACGACGCGCGGGCCATCCTGGACCTCGGGGGGGCGAGGCGGCGGGCCCGAAATCGGCCGCGTCCGCCCCATCCCCCTTCATCGGTCGTCCCGGCGTGATCGGTCCAGCGCGTCTCGAAAATGCCTCAAGACGCCGGGCCCTGACGGGCCGTCGTCAGCGGACGACGGCCTGGAACGAGACGTAGCCCTGGGCGCCGGGGGGGATGATCTCCTTGAGATCCCAGCGCAGCTCGGTGGATCCGGCCTGGTTCTCGTCGACGCGGAACTGGGCGCCGGCGGGGCCCTTGGCCGAGCCGGGGACGTACTCCAGCCGCGGGAGCAGGCTGTCGACGATGGCGACCGAGCGGATCGGCGTGTTGCCCATGTTGCGGTAGGCGATCGCGTAGGTCACCACGTCGCCGGGCTCGGCCTCGGAGACGTCCACGCGCTTCACGACGGCCAGGCCGGGGCGGTTCGGCGGGGTCTCGACGCCCGTCATCTCCAGCGTCGGGCGGCTGACGACGGCCTCGGCCGTCCCCTGCACCAGGTCCGCCACCACCGGCGCCTCGACCGTCTTGATCCCCGTCAGCTTCACGCGCTCGCGGGCGATCATCGGCGCCTGCCGGCGGGTCTCGACCTGGGCCGACTGGGTCAGCTCGCCGACCTTCAAGGCCTGGGAGTTGTCGTAGCCCATCGCGGCGCGGACTTCGGCGCCGACGCCTGGGAAGACCCGGCCCCGTTCGAGCTGCGCCCGGCGGCGGTCGCGGGCGAGCTGGGCGCCCTGGTTCTGGACCAGGCGGCGGACGTCGTCGGTCTTCTCGGCCTGGGCGGGGCTCTGGGCCAGGGTATTCAGGCGGATGCCGCGGACCTCGACGTTCTCGACGGTCCCGGTCGCGACCCGGATCTCGGCGAACCTCGGCGCGTAGATGCAGACGCGGTTGGTCGGCAGGATCTTGGGGTCGGGGTGGGCGTCGATGCCGACGTCGAACCGGATCACGGCGTCGCGGGGGTCGATGCCGGCGAGCGAGCCGGCGGGGCCGACGGCCGCCTTGTCGCCGCGGTCGCCGCCGTCGCAGAGGTATTCGTCGCGGGGGAGGGTCGGCCGGGCGCCGGGCTCCAGCGGCGGGCAGGCCGGGCCGCTCGGCAGCGGGCAGGGATCCATGCCGCGTGCGAACGCGCAGCGCCCGCCGGACATGGCGACGATGCCGTCGAGGGCGAAGTCGCCGGTGGCCCCGGCGTGGATCTCCTCCATGGTCGGCCGACGGCCGCCGACGCGGACGATCGCCACCACGCGCCCCAGCGCCGCCGCCACGCGGACGGGGTCCTCCGCCGGGCCGATCTCGACCGACGGGACGTGGTCCTTGGGCAGCTTGAGCGGCAACGCCTGGTCGGGGTCTTCCAGGTAGATCACCTTCGTGAGGAGCCGACCGCTGTCGACGACGTCCCACAGCTCCTCGTCGGTGAAGGCGACGCGGATCGGGTACTTGCCCGGGTCGATCTCGGCGGGGCGATGCAGGTGCCCGACGACCTGGACGACCGGGAACAGCTCGGCCTCGGGGCGGTTCGGGATGTTGGACAGGCGGAGCCGGTAGCCGACGCCGCGATTGAGGCCGACGGTCAGCAGGCCGCCGCCGTCACCGACGTTCGCGGGGGCCGGGCGCGGGGCCAGGACCTCCACCGCGAGCCCCTCCGACCCCTGGAAGCGGACCGGCTGGACGTTCGGGTCGGGGATCGGGCGGCCGGGGGCCTCGGCCTGGTCGGGGGAATGCGCGGGAGCGACGGCCGGGGGGGCCGGGTCGGTCGCGGCGGGCGCCTCGACGGGCGTCGGCGACGGCGCGGGCCCCTGGGCGATCGCGGTCGTCCCCACCGAGCAGGCGGCCAGGCCCAGGGCGATGGCGACGATCCCACCTCGGATCCACCGGTGGGCGAGTGGTGCGGCGAATCGGCTCATCGGCCTCGATCCTTGCTCGTGCTTGGGATTGGATGGGGACGGGGGGCGCGGGGCGGCCCGTCCCGCCGAAGGCCCCGCCGCGAGTCGTCGTCGAGACGATCGCGCCAGGGCCTTGGCGTCGCGGGCCTCCTGGTTCAGCCGGGGGGCCGGGTCAGAATTCCGGCGCCTCGGGTTCCAGGTCCAGGCTGTCGACGCCCGGGGCCGGGGGGACCGGCGCGTCGGCCGGCTCGGGCGCGACGTCGAGCGGCACGGTCTCGGCGGCCGGCGGGGCGGTCACGCCCGGCGGGAGGTCGCCCG
Source organism: Paludisphaera sp. (assembly GCF_037189885.1). NCBI lineage: Bacteria > Pseudomonadati > Planctomycetota > Planctomycetia > Isosphaerales > Isosphaeraceae > Paludisphaera > Paludisphaera sp. Next base: position 9,802 of record NZ_JBBCIR010000010.1, on the reverse strand, counting down.
GCGGCAGCTCGGTGACCGGCGGGACGACACCCGTGGTGGGCGAGGAGATCACCGGGGCCGGCGTGACGTTCCCGTCGATCGGCTCGCCGATGACGGCCGAGCTCCCCCCCTCCAGGTCGATGGCGCCGAGGCGGACGATCAGCAGGATCGTGCCCCGCTTGTCGGCCTCGATGATCGGGTCGACGCCCGGCTCCAGCCGGGTGGAGACCAGCGTCTCGACGCCCGCGACCGCCACTTCCTGGTACTTCGGATCCGGCAGGTAGATCACCTTGGTCACGAAGTTGCCGCCGTCGACGACCTGGTCGAAGTCCTCGGCCGTGAACTGGACCGGGATCGCGTTGTGCGCCAGGTAGGCGTCGGTGGCGGGGGTGGTCGGGGCGACCTCGATCGTGGGATAGAGCGCGACGTTGGGCCGGCCCGCGATCGAGGTGAGCTTCAGGCGGTAGATGTACCCCTGGTTGAAGTTGTACCGGCCGGGGACGACCAGCGGGGCGCCGTAGGCGCGCTCGCCGGTGGGGGCGGCGCCGGTCTGCCAGGAGATCGTCATGCCGTCCGGGTCGAGGAAGTAGACCTGGCTCTTGGTGTTGACGAAGCGGCGGCCGGCCGCGGCCGGGCCGGCTCCGCCGGGGCCGCCCCCCATGGTGGCGGCGTTGAACTGCGGGCCGCCCGGGGGCGGCGTGTGCGAACTCTGCACGACGTGGGGGCGCAGCCATTTCTTCAGGCCGACGCCCGCGTCTCCGTAGCCGAAGCCGTCGCCGGTGGCGGCCGCCGCCAGCAGCAGCACTCCGATGGTTTGCATGGAAATCCTCTCCAACTCCCGCGCCCCGCGGCCTGTTCGCGACCGCCCGCGACGGGGAGAATGTGTGTCTTCCTGACCCTTGCGACCGACTCGGCCCGGGGGCGGCGGACCCGCCGCCTCGATCAGGGCCGCGTCGCCGCGGCGCCTGCCGGACTTGCGTCTCCGGACGCCCAGGATTATGATCGGGCGTCGCCCCCATACCCTTGAGAAATAGCGTACATCCCGACCATGCGCATCAACCGGATCGCCCTTCAGCTCGTGCTCGCCGCGGCCCTCGCCGGCCCCCTGGCCGTCCCCTCGGCCCGCGCCCAGGCCACGGGCGGTCCGACGCAACCCCAGGCGCCGCAAGCCCCCGCGACGCCCGCCCCGGCCCCGCCGGGCGCCGCGCCGGCCCCCCAGCCGGACGAGCCCCCCACCGAGGCCGAGATCCTCATCGACCAGGCGATCAAGAAGGTCGCCGCCGTCAAGGCCGTTTCCGCGGAGCTGACCCAGGAAGTCAAGATGCTGGGGGAGAAGTTCCGGATCAAGGGCCGCTACCTCAAGGCCCCCGACGCCCGCGTGTACCTCCGGCTCGACGTCGAGGGCCTGCCGGGCTCGTCCGGGACCATGCTCCAGGTCTCCGACGGCGAGGTCCTCTGGGATTACTCGAAGGTCCTCGACGGCCAGTCGTACCGCAAGATCTCCGTGAAGCCCATCCTGGAACGCCTGGAGGCCCCCGAGCTGGACCCCACGCTCAAGGAGCAGATCCTCGCCAGCCTGGGCTTCGCCGGGCCCGACGCACTCCTCTCCGGCGTCCGCAAGGCCGTCCGGTTCGACCAGCACGACGAGGGGGAGTACGACGGCAGGCCCGTCCACATCTTCCACGGCGCCTGGCGGAGCCGCGAGGGGCTCACCGGGCCGGACCAGCGCCCCGTCCCGCCGCTGGGACGCCTGCCGTCCTACATCCCCAGCCACGCCACCCTCACCGTCGACAAGGAGACCGGCTGGCCCTACAAGCTGGACCTCTACGGCCTGAAGGACTCGATCGTCGCCGTCGACACCCGCAAGGTCGGCCTCGACGGCACCAAGATCGGCTCCAAGGCCAGCATCGAGAAGCAGGAGCCCAGCGAGCTGAGCCTCGTCTACTCCAACGTCCAGTTCGCCCCCGCCTTCACCGACGCCGACTTCGCCTTCCAGGCCCCCCCCAACGCCGAGGTCGAGGACAACACCGAGGTCATCCTCGGCGGCCTCAACCGCGCCATCGAGCAGATGGCCCTCCAGAAGCGCATGGAAGCCGCCAACGCCGGCTCCTCCCTCCCCACGACCATCGAAGTCCCCGCGCCCCCGCCGGCCGCCGAAATCCCCAAGTAAGCAAGGGGACACCCCCGCCCGCCGGGCCTGTCTCGGCGGGTGCCTTACGCCCCTGGCGGATACGTGACCAAATTCGCTATGATAGTGAAGATTCCCCGGAGTCTTCACGAGGTGCGACGATGACGACCGACGCCAGCGGCGCGACGCCGAAGTTGAGCAAGAACGAAGCCCTGAAGGCCGCCAGCGCCTACCTCCGCGGGATGATCGCCGACGAGCTGGTCGACGACGAACCGGCCTTCTCGGAGGACTCCGGCCAGATCCTCAAGTTCCACGGCACCTACGCCCAGGACGATCGCGACCAGCGATTGAGGCTGAAGAAGGAGAAGAAGGACAAGGCGCACATGATGATGGTCCGGCTCCGCATGGTCGGCGGCCGGATGACGGCGCATCAGTATCTCATCTGCGACGAGCTGGCGCGGCTGGCCGGCAACGGTACCCTCAGGATCACGACGCGGCAGGAATTCCAGTTCCACGGCGTCGACAAGCGGCACCTCGGCGTGGTGATCCGGCACCTCAACGAGCACTACCTCTCCACCCTCGCGGCCTGCGGCGACGTGGAGCGCAACGTCCTGGCCTGCCCCGCCCCGATCAAGGATCGCAAGCATGAGCAGTTGAACGAGGACGCCCAGGCCTGGGCGTCGCACGCCGCCCCCCGGTCCACCGCGTACTGGGACATCTGGCTCGACGGCGAGAAGATCGACAGCCTCCCCCCGGCCGGCCCCCCCCTGCTCCCCGAGCCCGGCGACGACCCCGTCGAGCCGATCCTGGGCAAGTCCTACCTGCCGCGCAAGTTCAAGACGGCCTTCGCCTTCCCGGACGACAACTGCGCCGACGTTCTCGCCAACGACCTCGCCTACCTGGCCGTCGTCGAGGGCGATTCGATCGTCGGCTACAATGTCCTCGCGGGGGGGAGCCTGGGGACCTCCCCCAGTGCGTCGAAGACCTTCGCGGCGCTCGCGGAGCCGCTGGGCTACGTCGCGCGTGACGGGGTGCTGGCGGTCGGCGAGGCGGTCGTCCGCGCCTTCCGGGATCTGGGCGACCGCTCGGATCGCAAGCGGGCCCGGCTCAAGTACGTCATCCACGACATGGGCATGCCGGCCTTCCGCGCCAGGGTCGAGGAGTACCTCGGCCGCGCGCTGGAGCCTTACCGCGAGGACGTCGTCGTCACGGACGTGGACGACCACATGGGCTGGCACGACCAGGGGGACGGCAAGCTGTTCCTCGGCATCCCCATCGAGAACGGCCGGATCAAGGACGAGGGGCCGTCGCGGATGCTCGCCGGTCTGCGGGCCTTCTTCGAGAAGTACCAGACCCCCTGCCGAATGACCTGCCAGCAGAACATCCTGCTCATGGACCTGGAGCCCGCCTGGCGCGACGAGATCGACGCCTGGATGCGGGAATACGGGATCGCGGGGGTCGACGACGTGTCGACCGTCCGCCGCTGGTCGATGGCGTGCCCCGCCCTCCCAACCTGCGGCCTGGCGGTGACCGACGCCGAGCGGGCCCTCCCCTCGGTGATCGACATGCTGGAGGCCGAGTTGGACCGCCAGGGCCTGGCCGACCTGCGGCTGACCGTCCGCATGACCGGCTGCCCCAACGGCTGCGCCCGGCCTTATAACGCCGATATCGGCCTGGTCGGTCGATCGGCCCGGATCGGCGAGGACGGCATCCCGGAGCCCGGGAAGTACACGATCTTCCTCGGCGGCCGGACCACCGGCGAGCGGCTCAACGTGGTCTTCAAGGACTACGTCCCGCACGACCAGATCGCCGCGGAGCTGGCTCCCGTCCTGACCCGCTTCAAGTCGGAGGGGCGCGACGGCGAGACCTTCGGCGACTTCTGCCATCGGGTCGTCGCGGTCGAGCCCGCCGACGTCGACGCGGTCGCCGCGACTTGAGACCCCGCCGGACGCCGACGGCCCGCCCCGGAGATCGGGGACGGGCCTCGGTCGGCCGCGGGATCTCAGACGCGGTTGCCCATCGTGGCGCGCGAGCTCATGTCGTATCCCTCGTTCGCCCGCAGGATGGCGAGCGCCTCGTCGCTTCGCTCGGCGGCGTTGACCGTCACGATGGCCCGCCCGGCCTCGAACTCGCTGTGGTAGTACTTGGCCTCCTCCTCCGGGATGCCGTAGCCGATCAGGACGCCGGCCAGGCCCGCGACGGCCGCCCCGGCCGCGGCGTTGGAGAGGATGACCCCCAGGGTGCCGGCCGCGATGGCCGGGCCGATGACGGGGACGACCCCGGAAAGGACCCCCAGGCCGGCGAGGGCGCCCAGCCCCAGGCCCGTCAGGACGCCGGCGACGCCCCCTTCCTCGGCATAGGTATCGCCCGTGTCGGCGGTCGCCGCGACGTCCGCCAGCTCTTCCGTGTGACGCATGGTCACGCCGATCTGGTCGTCTCGGAACCCCGCGCGCCTGAGTTCGGCCACGGCCCGATCGGCCGCCAGGCGGTCCTCGAAGACCCCGACCACGGTGGAACGCTGAGTGTGTGCCATGGATGCCTCCCGGTGCGTATTCGTCCTGGAATCCGGCGACCGCGGATTGCCTCCGCTCGCCTCCCGACGCTAATTGACTGAAAGCAAACGCCGCGCCCGAAGCGGGGATCGCGGCTTGCGTCCCGGAGATTCCGAAGTATGTTCATTCAGCCCGACGACCGCCGACGCCTCCTGGAGGCCGCCAAGCTCGCGGCCACCCGCGCGTACTGCCCATACAGCCGGTTCCCCGTCGGGGCGGCGGCGCTCTCCGGGTCGGGGAACGTCCACGCCGGCTGCAACGTGGAGAACGCCTCCTCCGGCCTGACCATCTGTGCCGAGCGGAACGCCATGGCCCAGTTGGTCGCCTCCGGGGAGTCCCCCCCCCGTCCCGTCGCCGTGCTGGTCTACACGCCGACCCCCACGCCGACCGCCCCCTGCGGCGCGTGCCGGCAGGTGCTCCACGAGTTCAACCCCGACTGCCTCGTCGTGCTCGCCTGCGACGGGCCGGACGCGATCGAGACGACGCTCGACCGCCTCCTGCCGGCCGCCTTCGGGCCGGCGGATCGCGACCGGGGCCGCCTCGCTTGAATCATTCCCGGGGGGGGCTAGAATAGGGTGGATCGATCCCCCGGGCCGGAAGGTCGTAAAGCGTTATGCCTGATCGAGATTACTACGAAGTCCTCGGAGTCGGGCGCGACGCCGCCCCGGACGCCGTGAAGAAGGCGTACCGGAAGCTGGCGCGGCAGTACCACCCGGACGTCAACCCGGGCGACAAGTCGGCCGAGAAGAAGTTCAAGGAGGTCCAGCAGGCCTACGACGTCCTCTCCGACCAGGAGAAGCGGGCGATGTACGACCGCTACGGCGCCGCCGGCTTCGAGGGGATGGGCGCGGCCGGCCCCAGGACCAGCGCCTCGGAGTGGTCGGCCCGGTTCGGCGACGCCGGCCAGCAAAACGTCGATTTCTCCGAGTTCTTCGGCGGCTTCGGCGGGGGCGCCGGCCCCGGCGTCGGTGGGGCCGAAGGGGGCGCGGGGCTGTTCGAGGACCTCATCGGCCGGATGCGCGGCGGCCGCGCCGCCGGCAGGCCCCGCCAGGGCCAGAACGTCGAGGCCCACCTGGCCATCCCCTTCCTCACCGCCGTCCGCGGCGGCCAGACCTCCATCACCGTCCAGCGCGGCGACGGCAAGGTCGAAAACCTGACCGTCAAGATCCCCCCCGGCGTGGACGAGGGCTCCAAGCTCCGCCTCAAGGGCCAGGGGGAGCCCGGCCCCAAGGGGGCGCCGGCCGGCGACATGACGATCATCCTCTCGATCGAGCCCCACCCGTACTACCGGCGCGAGGGCCGCGACCTCCTGGTGGAGGTGCCGCTGACGATCGCCGAGGCCGTGCTGGGGGCGAGGGTCGAGGTGCCGACGCTCGACGGCATGAAGCCGGTCCCGATCCCCGCGGGCACGTCCAGCGGCCAGAAGCTCCGGCTGAAGGGCCAGGGCGTCCCGGGGTCCGGCGGCAAGCCCGACGGCGACCTGTTCGTCGTCGTGAAGGTCGTCGCCCCCCGGAACGTCGACGAGGAGAGCCAGCGGCTCATCCGCCGATTCGCCGAGCTGAACGAGCAACGTCCGCGTGAGGGCCTTTGGTGAGCGTCGTCCTCGGCGAGTCGAGGCGCGTCCCCCCGCCACTTTCCCCGAGCCGGCCATGAACGAACGGATCATCGACCGAGAGAGCGTCGCCCGGCACCTGTCGATCTCGACCGAGATCCTCGTCCGCTACGAGCGGCTCGGACTCGTCCGATCCGTCCGCGAGGGGGAGGTCGAGGGTTACGAGCCCGCCGAGATCCGGCGGATCTGGTCGATCCTCAGCTACCAGCGCGACCTGGGGGTGAACCTCGCGGGCGTCGAGGTCATCCTCCGGCTGCGAGACCGGATGTCCCACCTGCACCGCCACCTGACCCACCTGGCCGAGGACCTCTCCTCCCTGGCCGAGACGCGGGACGCCGACGAACCCTCTTGAACGGGCCCCCCATGCCGCAAGCCCCCGACCCCGGGCCCCCGCCCAAGACCCGGCTGGGCAAGCTCCTCCGCGACCATCCCGAGGCCCGCGAGCCCCTGCGTCGCGCCGTGGGCTGGCTGCTGGGGGCCGTCCTGGCCACGATCGGCGCCATTTGCGTCCTGGCCATCTGGCACCTGCGCCGGCGGGCCGACCGACATCGCGCGGGGCCCGGCTCGCCCGGCGGCTGCGACCTGAACCCGCCCGACCCCCGGATCATGATCGACGAGGACCATCTCGCGTGACGACCCCGCCGCGGACCCTGACCTTCCGCCCCCACGAGCGCATCAAGGATCCGGCCGATTTCCGCCGCGCCTTCGACCGCAAGCGCTCCGTCTCCGACGCCCACCTCATCATCTATGGCGCGGAGAACGGCCTGGAGCACGCGCGCCTGGGGGTCTCGGTGTCCAAGAAGAAGGTCCGCAAGGCGACCGCCCGCAACCGGATCAAGCGGCTGATCCGCGAGGCGTTCCGGCTGGCGAAGGCCGACATCCCGCCGGGCGTCGACCTCGTGGTCCTCCCCCGGGGCCCGAAGCTCGACTTCGACGCCGCCCGCGCCTCGATGGCCGTCCTGGCGCGCGACGCCGCGCGTCGCCTCCGCGCCCCTCGCCGAGACAAGCCCAAGCCCCCGACCTCGCCGTGAGCCCCGCGCGACCCATCGTCGCGATGCTGGTCCTCGCCATCCGCGCCTACCAGAAGACCCTGAGCCCCCTGCTGGGCAACGTCTGTCGCTTCCACCCCAGTTGCAGCAACTACATGATCGAGTCGCTGCGCAAGCACGGCCTCGCCCGGGGCCTCGCCCGCGGCCTGCGACGCCTCTCCCGCTGCCACCCCTGGAACCCCGGCGGCTACGACCCACCGTGACTCGGCCCGCTCGCGAAGTTGGCTTCGTTCGCGCGCGCCCGCATCCTCAGTTTATGGTGTTAGTACCAATGTATTATGGCGTTGCGGCGATATCGAGTTGGCTCTGTTCGTCATTTCGAAGCGTCGCGCGGGCCGCATTCGCGGCGCCGCGAGAGCTATAAGCTAGTCGACGAGCGGAGGGCAAGCGACGCAAACGCACGCATGCACTCACCCGGCATTCTAGTGTCAGGGATGCCCCGTGACTCCGTGTATCTTCCGAATTGTCAAGGAGCGACGGACCGTCTCAACTCCTGGCATGCTCCGCGGACGGTTCGGCCAGATTTCAAGATTTTGGGAAATCACGGAGATCCGTTCCGAGGGCGGGAAGCGAATCGGTCAGTCGAGGCTGATTCCGCCCTTCCTCGCCCCGACGCTAGACGCCACGCGCGGAATGCCATCCTCCTCCACTCGTGGTGAGTCTGTCCGAAACGACCCCGCGAAGAAGTTAGCCCCCTTCTCCTACGAAGGGAGAAGGCATGCTTGTACTCGCCCATTCCCAGGGCTCTCGGAAGCGCGTCCACGCTTGACGCGTGGATCGCGGATCAGGCGCGCGGATTCAGTCGAGGGACCAGCGACGGGGCGAGGTGACTTCGAAGCGGCCCTTGGGGGGGGAGAAGCGGACGCCGAGTTGGTGGAGCATCTCGGGCTGGTGCTTGGCGAGGAGGTATTTCATCACCACCTCGTCCGAGGGGGGCATGCCGGGGTCCTGGAAGACGACGCAGAGGCGGCAGATGGCCTGCTTGGTCTTCGCGTCCCAGACCTCGATCAGCCCGTGCGTCTTGCGCGGGATGCGGTAGTACTTGTCGCCGTTGAGGATGGTGATGCAGTCGAACTGGCAGAACTCGTGGAACTCCTTCGGCTCCACGACGTCGCGGACCAGCTCGGCGGCGACGAGTTCCGGGACGCCCTGCTGGTAGTCGGCGGCGTCGACCCGGACGGGCTCGTCGGAGGTGGCCTGGGGCTGGCTCTTGCCCTCGATGACCCGGAAGATCTCGCTCTCCACGAGCTTCGCGTAGCCCGACCTCAGGGCCTGGCTGGCGATGACAAGCTGCGTGAACGAGGAGGCGACGGCGACGACTTCGAAGGCGAAGGCCGACGCCTCGCGCTGGAGCTTGTCCATCCAGTACCGGAGCATCTTCGTCCGGTCGGACTCGGAGTAGCGGAACCGGCGGGGTCCGACGTCGGGGATGGTCAGGTCGACCTCGCTCCGGCGGCCGTCGAGGGTCTGGAGGACGCTGTCATAGGACGCCTCGCCGCGGACGAAGCGCGCGGCGGCGTCGGCGTGGCGCGTGGTGCGGACGCGGACGACGCGATGGGTGGGCCGGGCGAGGAAGACGACCTCGCGGGAGTAGGGGTCGGTCGCGCAGCGTTCGTCGGCGACCTCGATCTCCCAGCGCAGGTATCCGGTGCGGATCATGCGCCGGCCCTCAGCCGCCCTGGACGGCCGGGACGATCAGGATCTCCGGGGCCGTGGCGTCGAACTGCTTGATGAGGCGGGTCTGGCCCGGCCCGTCGAGCCGGAAGGCCATGCGGCCGGGGGTGGCGTGCTCGGCGAACTGGGCCGCCGCGGCCTCGATGGTCTCGGGGAGGCGCTTGTCCCATTCGGCGAGCGTGAGGTCGCCGTGCCCGGTCTTCAGGAGGCGCAACTTGGCCATGTGCGTTGGATCCTCGCTCCGTCCGTCCCTACGATCGTCCGTCCTTTCGGCCCCGGCATCCCCGCGATCCCGTCGGGAGATCGCGGGCCGCGTTCAAGTCGGGTCGGCGCGGCGGGGCGAGGCGGCGCCCCGCCCCCGCGATCGGAAGGGCCTCAGCCCTGGGCCGCGGCCGGGGCCTCGGCGGCCTTCGCGGCGGCCGCCTTGGCCTTGCGAAGCGTCGACGCCTTGGGGCGGCTCTTGCCGAAGGTCCCACGAGCCACCTTGCCCCGCTTGCTCCGCCTGTCACCCTTGCCCATCGTAGCCGTCCCCTCTGTGAATCGTCCGTTCGTTCGACCGGTCGTCGCGTCGACGTCGCGGGCGGGGGATCGCCCCCGATGCCCCGCCGTCGCATCGACTCCATGATAGCGAGCGGACGGCCGCCCGCCCACCTCGGTTGTAGAGGAGTTCACGATAGCGAGGGGATGCTCCGGTTTGCAACTCCTGGCGCGTGAGATGGCGGGCAGGCGGGGGGCGACCGCGATCGATCGCGGGCCCCTCGCGGCCGCGAATGGTCGCGCGCCCGCCGCCGATCGGGCGGCCGGGCGC